>JBEDEU010000034.1:0-12809 GCA_041175585.1 Pseudomonadota bacterium
CCGCTAGCGTTCAATCTGAGCCAGGATCAAACTCTTCAGTTTAATCTCTGTATAAATCGTATTTCCATGACCCAAGCCAAAGCTCGGGCCGGTTATACGTCGCTGCTCAAAGGAAGTGACTTCGTATGTCCTCTAAGCTTTTACACCTAGAGAAAGTACTATTTCACTTCAAGTGAGCACTTGATTTCGTTTGCAATCACAACAGCCTGTTACAGCTGTGTGACCTGCGCTACGCGTATCAAGCGCCCACACTTATCGGTTGTCAAATTTTTAAAGAACAAGGTACTGCGCTTTGCTTGTAAGAAAACTGTCACAAGCAGAGAGGCGAGATTATGAAGGACATTTTTATCTGTGTCAAATCAAGAACGCTTTATTTTGCAAAAACTTTAGCAAAAACTACTAAAAACGCACTTAACATGTTTGCTTAGAAAGCAATACTTAGAAACAGGTAATTTCTGAACCACAATTCGTCTAGCCAAGCCCGCTACTATAGCACGAATATTTCCGCATCACCTCGCAGAGAATCCGCATGACCGAAGACATACTGATCAACGTCACCCCTTTTGAGACCCGCGTCGCACTTGTGGCCCATGGCGCCGTGCAAGAACTGCACCTAGAGCGCAGCATTCAACGCGGGCAAGTCGGCAACATCTACTTGGGCAAAGTCGTGCGTGTTCTGCCTGGGATGCAGAGCGCATTCGTAGAGATTGGTCTCGAGCGTGCGGCGTTCATACACATCGCCGACCTGAGAGAGAACCGCAACGAACGCGCGCTTGGTGTCACCCCAACACCCATCGAGAAGCTAATTTTTGAGGGCCAAAGTCTGATGGTGCAAGTCATCAAAGATCCTCTCGGGACAAAAGGGGCCAGGCTATCCACCCAAATCAGCATCGCGGGACGCATGCTGGTTTATCTTCCCCACGAACCTCATATCGGCATTTCACAAAAAATTGGGTCTGAAGCAGACCGACAGACTTTACGCGATAGAGTCCAAGCACTCGTCCCAACCGATGAGAAAGGCGGCTTCATCGTACGCACCCAAGCAGAAGGCGCAAGCGACGAGGAACTACGGGCAGACCTCGCCTACCTGAAAAAACTATGGGGAAGTGTCCAGCACGCCGCGCGCACCCTACCTGTCACAAGCCTGTTGCATCAAGACCTCACTCTGGCACAACGCGTATTACGCGACATGGTCTCTCCGCTCACTGGCCAAATTCTGGTGGATTCGCGCAGCGTCTGCGCCGAATTGAAAGCCTGGGCGGGCATCTACACCCCCTCTGTCGCAGAACGTATCACCCATTACAGCAGCGAACGTCCTCTGTTCGACACGTCCAACATCGAAGAAGAAATTATTCGCGCGCTCTCTCGCCGCGTTGACCTGAAGTCTGGGGGCTACTTAATCATCGATCAGACAGAAGCACTGACAACGGTTGACGTCAACACAGGCGGCTTTGTGGGCGGCCGTAATTTTGACGATACGATCTTCAAGACAAACCTAGAGGCAGCGCAAGCGATTGCAAGACAGCTACGTCTGCGCAACCTAGGCGGGATCATCATTCTCGACTTTATTGACATGGATGATGCAAACCATCGTGAGGCGGTGCTTGCCGAACTAAACAAGGCCTTGGCGAGCGATCGCACACGCATGACAGTCAATGGCTTCACGCAACTAGGACTCGTGGAGATGACGCGCAAGCGCACGCGTGACTCGCTCGCGCATCAAATGTGCGAGCCATGCCCTACCTGCCAAAGCCGCGGCAACGTGCGCACGAATCGCAGTATTTGCTACGAGATTTTGCGTGAGATCTTGCGTGAAGCCCGCCAATTCAATCCACGGGAGTTTCGCATTCTTGCCTCGCAGGACGTGATTGATTTATTCCTTGAAGAAGAAAGCCAGCACCTGGCGATGTTAGGAGACTTCATCGAAAAAAAGATCTCCCTCGAGGTCTCGCCGGGCTATACCCAAGAGCAATACGACATCGTCTTAACCTAACTTGAGAAAATTCCTAGGTATTCATCCAGAATGTCAACATAGGGTTGACCTCTAGAAGCATACGCACCCAAAGAGGCCACCGAGACGATACACTCGTCACCGTTAATACAGAGCAACAGAACTCCAACAACAAACTAGGGAGCAAGCATGCCAACTCTTTTTTCGACTAAACACCTTAATCGGTTCCTCGGGACTGCCCTCGTAGGATTGTGCGGCGTTTTAGCCGCGACAAGCGCACACGCACAAGCACAAACCTATCCAAACAAACCCATTAAATTTGTCGTGCCCTACTCCGCCGGCACAACTACGGACGTGATTGCTCGTCTGTATGCGCAAAAACTGGGTGAGATCTTGGGTCAATCAGTCGTGGTCGACAACAAGGCTGGCGCCGGTGGCAATATCTCGGCAGAGTCAGTTGCGCGCTCGGCACCAGATGGCTACACGCTGACGTTTTCTACCAGTGCCACCCATGCAACGAACCCTGCTCTCTATGGCAAGATTCCCTTTGATCCAATCAAAGATTTCACACACATCACACTGATGGTCGCTGCGCCAAACATGTTGGTCGTGAACCCAAAGATCCCCGTGAACAATATGGCAGAGCTCATTGCGTACGCTAAAGCCAACCCCGGGAAGTTGACCTACATGTCAGCCGGTTCAGGCACATCGCCGCATATGGCGGGCGAGTTGCTTAAGACCATGACGGGCATCGATATTCAGCACGTCCCATACAAGCAAGTCACGCAGGGCTTAACAGACCTGCTGGCAGGTGAGATTGCAATGTCGTTCTACCATGTCCCGGTGATTTACCCTCACGTCAAGTCGGGTCGCCTCAAGGCGATGGGCGTGGCGACATCCGAGCGCAGCCCAATTGCTCCAGAGGTTCCACCAATTGGTGATACCGTAAAAGGCTACGACATTCGCCCATGGTGGGGTGTAGCTGGCCCTGCCGGCATGCCGCAGGATATCGTCGACAAAATTGAAAAGGCGACCATGCAGTTCCTGAATGACCCGGAAATGCAGAAGCGACTGGTTGACATCGGTGTGATCGTCACACCGATGAACCAGAAGGACTTCAACGCGTTTATGGCCACCGAGCTTGTTAAGTGGACCAAACTTGTTAAAGACTCAGGCGCAAAAGTTAACTAACCAACGAAGCAAAGATCGACTAGCATGAACGTCAAAGATGCACCGCAGTTACTCCCTACAACCGTCGTAGGGAGCTATCCGCAACCTGACTGGCTAGTCGATCGTGCGCTACTCGCGAAAGGGGTGCCCCGCACACGCGTGCATGAAATGTGGCGTGTTGCCCCAGAGCTTTTAGAACAAGCACAGGACGACGCAACGATTCTGGCCATCCGCGATATGGAGCGCGCTGGGATCGACATCATCACGGACGGCGAAATCCGACGCGAAAGCTACTCGAATCGTTTTGCAACTGAGCTTGAAGGCATCGACGATCGCAACCCAGCGATGGTCGTGTCTAAAAATGGATTAAAAACGCCTGTTCCACGTGTAGTCGGAAGAATTACGCGTACCCATGCGGTAGAGATACGCGATCTTTTGTTTTTGAAAGCGAATACAGACCGCAAGGCTAAGATCACCCTGCCCGGCCCCTTCACAATGGGCCAGCAAGCCAAGAATGAGTTTTACCGTGACGACGAAGAGATGGTCATGGACTTTGCTGCAGCGGTCAACGCTGAAGCGCTAGAGCTGCAAGCTGCTGGAGCCGACTTCATTCAACTCGACGAACCTTGGCTACGTAACAACCCCGAAGCCGCACAACGCTATGCGGTAAACGCAATTAATCGTGCTCTGGAAGGCATCACGGTTCCTACCGTGGTGCATTTATGTTTTGGCTATGCGGCCGTTGTGACTGGCCAAAAGCCGACTGGCTATTCATTCTTGCCAGGCCTAAGCGGCACGATTGCCAAACAAATTTCGATCGAAGCTGCCCAACCAAACCTCGATCTAGGCGTTTTGCGCGATTTGGAAGGCAAGAAAATTATGCTTGGTGTGCTCGACTTGGGCACGCACGCTATTGAGACCGCCGAGCAAGTCGCCAGCCGAATCCGCGCAGGCTTGAAATATGTCGACGCAAAAAACCTGATCCCAGCACCTGACTGCGGCATGAAGTACTTGCCGCGCGATGTTGCGTTCGGCAAGCTCCAAGCGTTGAGCCAAGGCGCTGCGATCGTTCGGGCTGAACTCGGTTAGTCCACGCACCCAGGCGGGTGCATGGAATGCCATGCAGTCGCACGCTCGTAGGCTGCGCCCACACGAAAGATTGTCGCTTCATCAAAGCAGCGTCCAACCACCTGAACAGACAGTGGCAAGCCCGCTTTTGAAAATCCACTTGGAACAGCCAGCGCGGGATGCCCGGTTAAATTAAATGGC
This sequence comes from Pseudomonadota bacterium, assembly GCA_041175585.1. Classification (GTDB taxonomy): domain Bacteria; phylum Pseudomonadota; class Gammaproteobacteria; order Burkholderiales; family Burkholderiaceae_B; genus Zwartia. Next base: position 4,391 of record JBEDEU010000034.1, read on the forward strand.
ACGCGTGCTTGCCTTGTATAGGTCCGCACCACCTCAGCGATATCATCAATGACGCAGGCAGGATCCATTGAATTCGCGACCAGCAAGACATCAACGCTTTGCAATACGCGATCCACGCTGTCGATCAAGGCTTCCCTACACTGCATCGCGTGAACATAGTCACCGGCAGATAAGAAGGCGCCACATAGCAACTTACGACGCGACATCTGAGCAAAGTCACCTGGTCTCTCGCGCAAGGACTTTGCGTGTATGGCCCACCCCTCTGCCATCAAAATCACTTTCTGAGGGTTCGAGAATTCCTGCAAACTAGGCAGACGGACCTCAATCAACTGCGCGCCAAGTTTCTCGAGAACTCGACATGCCTCATCGTAGGCTGCTGCCATTTCGGGCTCGGCCAACTCATCCTCAGCATGAAAATGCCGGACGATACCAATACGCATTCCCGCTACACCTTGATGCAGGCTCTTCACATCAAGCTTGTAAGGGCGAGACTCACCCGCTGTCAGACACTCAAGCAGTAACGCCGTGTCTTCCACTGTGCGCGCCATGGGGCCGACGTGATCAAGGGAAAACGACAAGGGAAAGACACCCCGACGAGAAACCAAATCATAAGTGGGCTTGAGCCCTACAATGCCGCACGCGGCGGCTGGGTGGCGCACTGAGCCGCCGGTGTCGGTACCGAGTGCCAACGGGACAAGCCCTGCCGCAAGCGCGGCACCAGAGCCAGAAGAGGAGCCGCCAGGATGATGATTGGTATTCCAAGGATTACGTGCGGGCGGATACGGCAAATCAAAAGATGGTCCACCGATGGCGAACTCATGCAGCGCAAGCTTTCCCATCATGACCGCGCCACTGCGACGCAAGGCTGTCACACAGTCGGCATCGGTTTGCGCAACAGTGCCCTGCATGACTTTTGAATGGCAGGTTGTGGTCTGGCCTGCAATATCAATAATGTCCTTGACCCCCACCGGTACACCATGAAGAGGCCCCAAGGAGCGCCCTGCATGGATCTCCTGCTCAGCGAGTCGAGCCGCCCTCAGCGCATTATCCGCATCAACTTGCAGAAAAGCGTTATAGCGAGAGTCGAGTTTTTCGATTCGCGCGAGCTGAGACTTCACCACCTCGACCGGGGACAATGATTTCTTTGCGTACGCGTCGCGAAGTTGGGCAGCGCTTAACCAAGCAGTCGTCATGGCTTCACCTGCATGGGTGGCCACGGTTCGGTCGTGTTGTTTGACGGCCCCGCAAACGACTGCTGAACCTTCAAGGCGGTACGCGCTGCGGTCAACACATCTTCACGAAAATCTTGTGCCGCAATATCAAGACCGGCCAGACCGGCCAGCAAGAGCATTTGGGCTTCTTGGGCCTCTGGGGATAGTGGCTGAGTCGACTTCACGACAACTGCTCCTTAGCGAAGACTGAATTTTTTATTACGTATAAAGTCACCGAAATCTGCACGCTCTGGTACTGAGTAGTGTCGCGCCTTGTCCTCGGACCAGCCATTGAAAGCTACATCTTCATAGAGGTCCGGGTGGCGTTGTCTACGGAGCGGCAACACCTCGTGCCGCCGTTGATCATACGCATCAATTTTTTCCTGCAAATTTTCTTCAGAAAATGTATCGGTGTGTACGGTCACATCGAGTGCGAGTCTTGGAATGATGCGACCGGTATCAATGGGATAACCCACGCATAGTCCAGCCACCGGGAACACGGCATCCGGTAGCCCTAAAATTTCGCTGGTTGCCGAGCAGTCATTACGCATTGCGCTGATAGGCACGGTACGAAGGCCAACCGCTTCGGCAGCGCGAATAAATTGCGCCATCACAATCCCAGCATCAACCGCTGCGTTCATGAAGTGGTCTAGGTGATCATTCACAAAGGGCTTGCCGCGCCACTCACCAATCTGACGAATCCGACGGTTGTTGCCACAAAAAACAAGCACCACAGGTGCCTGGCTAATCCACGGCATATCTGGAATTAGATTTGTCAGTGCCTGCACCTTGCTGCGATCTCGGACATGAATAATGTCTGCTTGTTGCAAGTCTGACTTTGAAGGTGCTGCCAAGGCTGCCGCAAAAAGCACGCTCAGCAAGGCTTGGTCAACGGGTCGATCAGTCCAGCGGCGATGCGAGCTGTGTTCAAGCATCTCGAGTAACGTCTCGGCGTGAGCGAGGTCACCGGAGAGTTTCTCTAAGGCTGCCTCTGAGGGAGCATTCGCTGAGCCAAACCGAGCAGTAATGGCCTGAATAATTCTTTGATTCTGCTGCGCGCTCGAGTCCGCCATGATCACTCATCCCTGAATTGCATTTGATACAGAGCTGCGTACGCCCCGCCCTTCGCCATTAACTCTTGATGCGAACCGTGTTCAACCACGACTCCTTGATCCATCACAACAATCTTATCGGCATTCTGCACCGTCGACAAACGATGGGCAATCACCAATGTCGTACGTCCCTTCATCAAGGTCTCCAGCGAAGCCTGAACTTGTCGCTCGGACTCGTTGTCGAGCGCCGAGGTCGCTTCATCCAAAATCAAAATTGGTGCGTTCTTAATCAAGGCACGCGCAATCGCGAGACGTTGGCGCTGACCTCCGGACAAGCGAGTGGCGTTCTCACCGACCTGTGTTTGAAGCCCCAGTGGAAGCCCCTCTACAAAATCCAATAAATTCGCGGCGCGCAGCGCATCACGAATCTCTTGCTCAGACGCGTCATGCAAGGCGCCGTAACCTACGTTTACCGCAATCGTGTCGTCAAACAGGACAACATCCTGGCTCACAAGAGACAACTGCTCACGCAAATCACGCAGACGCAAGCTAGCGATGTCACACCCATCAATACAGATCTGACCGTCGGTTGGCAATACAAAGCGAGGGAGCATATTGACAAGTGTGGTCTTGCCACTACCAGAACGCCCCACGAGCGCGACGGTCTGTCCGGGCTCAACCGTAACACTCACATTTGACAAGGTATTGGTTTGACCATCCGCAAAGCGATGCGACACATCACGGAACTCAACTTTGCCGAGCGCTCTTCCCTCAAAGGTCTGCGTGCCAGTTTCAGGCTCAGAGGCTTGATCCACCAACGTAAACACGCTTTCGGCCGACACCAGCATTTTTTGCATGCGGCCAGCCACCTTGGTCAGCCGCTTAATCGGGTCAAAAATCTGGGCAAGTGCCGCCATGAAGGCAGCAAAACTTCCGACAGTCAGGGTCCCCTCATTGGCCTGGTTCAAGGCCACAGCAATGACTGCTGCCACAGCAACGGCCGTTACAACCTGCGTGATCGGCGTCATCGCGGCATCAGACGTTGCACCACGCATATCAAATCGACGTAGCCGGCCACTGACATAAGCAAAGCGTTTGCGCTCAAAGGCATAACCATCAAACAGCTTGATCACGCGTTGTCCATCAATGCCTTCACTTACAACACGCGTCAGCTCAGCATTCATATTCACCGTATCGCGATTGATGCGGCGCATACGGGCGATGAATGCTCGTGAGATCAAGACAGAAATCGGCATCGTCACAAGAATGATGAGTGTCAGCTCCCAGGACATATAGAGCAGAACCGCAATCATTGCCAAAACAACGAGTGATTCGCGTACGACAACGGTTAATACATCTGTTGCATAGCCCGTTACGTTACCGGCATCTACGGTAAAGCGATTGAGTAGCCTGCCTGTATCGCCTTTTTTAAACTCACTGTCTGGCATCGACAGAAGTTTTTCAAACATATCCGCCCGCACGCCAAGCAGAACATTGTTTGCCACCCATGCAAGCAGGTAGTCACTGAAAAAATTACAGACGCCTCTCAACGCGATTAAACCGATGATGGCGAGTGGCACCTGCCAGACATACTCCGGCTTGGCGCCTGAGAACCCCTCGTCAAGCAAGGGCTTCATGGCCACGGCCAACGTTGGCTGTGTGGCAGCGGCTCCGGCCATGAACAGGACTGCAAGGGCCAACCCTTTCCAGTAAGCGCCGACTCGGCCGTAAATTCGGCCCCATAATTTGGTGTTGGTCGCCTCAGAGGTCGCAGGTGCCAATCTGGTAGATGAGCTCAAGATGTGACTCTAAAATTCGTGAAGTGTTGATTTTACCCGTCCAATCCTCCAAGGATGACTTGGAAGCTTGGCCAGCCTATCGTATCCTTACAGTCTATGAACGCAAACGCATCAACTTCACGACAAGAACCTGTATTGATCCGTCTTCCCAACTGGGTGGGCGACGTGTGCATGGTCCTTCCCGCACTTGACCTATTAGACCAACACAAGATTCCATACGCGCTTTGTGGTCGCCCATGGGCGCGTTCGTTACTGGCCGGCAAAGCTATCGCGGGATTCGTCCCAATGACAGATTCGGTGCTTGGCAACAAGCGAGCCGTCAAACTTTTTCTTAGCGAACATCCTAATTACCGCCGTGGTCTGTTGTTTCCCGACTCCTTGTCGAGCGCACTGAGCTTTCGCCTAGCAGGGTTAAAGTCAGCCGGCTGGCGTGATGATGGTCGCAGTCTGCTTTTAAGCTGGGGGTTTAAAAAACCTTCCTCGGTGGGACATGCTGTTGAGTCTTGGCTAGAGTTAACCAAACGTACGCTCACGGCATGGGGACTCGATTCCTCTAACCATGTCCCTGCGAGCCGTCTAAAACTTCCCATTGCAAAGCATCACGAACAAGCGGCTGCCGCGGCGCTCAAAGAGGTCGAACTAAGCCCTGGTGATTTTGTGCTGATTGCTCCCACAGCAACAGGTCGGCACAAGGGACAAGCTAAAGTCTGGCCACACTTTGATGCACTTACCCGTGTCCTGCAAAACAATAAAATCAAAGTTGCAATGTGCCCCCCGGATGAGGAGGTGGATAGCGCCTTTCGTACCACGCCTACCGCCACACAAATTCGCCCTCTTGAACTCGGCGCGTTTTGCGCGCTCACGCGGCACGCGAAGCTGGTGATTTGCAATGACTCCGGTGTATCCCATCTTTGTGCAGCAGCTGGTGCCAAGCAACTCACACTTTTCGGAGTCACAGATCCAGGACGCACCGGCCCATGGAATCCCGATGCGCTGCTATTAGGTGCAAATAATCGCTGGCCACAATTGGCTGAAACCCTCGCGCAAGTGCAACACGTGCTCAGCAAAAACAAGGCTTAGGCGTCGTGCTTTCAGACATTCCACTTTCCGGTCTGCTGCTTTACCCGCCAGGTTTATGCCTGATATTGCTGACTGCAGCGGTTGTCGTTGCGTTGTTTTCATTCAAGCGACTCGCCGTGTGCCTCACACTCTTTGCGATCACTTGGGTGGGTGTCTGGTCCCTTCCGATCACATCGATCCATTTCGGTAAGATCCTAGAAGAAAAATATGCCTACCATCCCCCGCGCGAACTGCCGAAGGCGGACGTCATTATTGTGCTCGGCGGCAACACGCAAGCAAACCGAGCGAATTGGTTCGAACCCTACAACCGTGCTACGGCTGTCGATCGAATTGATCGTGCAGAAGCTCTCTACCTCGCGGGACGTGCACCCAGAATTCTACTGTCGGGCGGTGCGAGAGAAGGCAAAGTGAGTGAAGCGCAAGGAATGGCGCGCCTACTGAAGCAACGCGGCATCCCTGACTCCGCACTGATCCTTGAGAACGAAAGTCGCAATACCTACGAGAATCTGCGCTACAGCGAGATCTTGCTGCGTTCTCACAAACTGAACTCGGCGTTACTCGTGACGTCTGCTCTACACATGCCACGTGCACAAGCTGCGGCAGAAAAGCGTGGAATTAAAGCGATACCGGCGAGTAGTGCACCGCAGATCGTACTTCCGGAAGATGAGCCCCCCGCACTGTGGTGGCCGCACATTCGCAGCCTGGAAGCAAGCCGAACAATCATCAAAGAGTACCTTGGCCTTTTAGGATACAAGCTTAGAGGCTGGATTTAGCCCTTTCGCGCGCTTAAGCTTTTTGCATACAGCGCCTCATATTGCCGCGCGATAGCGTCCCAAGAAAAATCAGCGACGAGGTCAAGCGCTTGATTGATCAAGCGCTCACGCACAACGTGGTCAAGTCCAAGCGTGCGCAAGCCCGCAGCAATCTGTTCTGGATCTTGTGGGTCCGACAACACCCACGCGTTTTGCGCATGCGTGACATATTGCGCAAAGCCGCAATATGCGGTCCCGCTCAGGACCACCGGTAAGCGATGTGCCATCGCTTCGAGTGGCGCCATCCCAAAACTGTCCTGCAAGGTTGGGTGAACATACACATCTGCTGACAAATAATAGGGTGACACCGCAGTGGTCGCTGCGATCAGGCGGACTCGCTCTCTCAGTTCGGGGAACTGAGCATCGAGCACCTCCTTAACTTCGGGTCCAGCACCCACAACTGCCAACTTGAACGTGCTCGGTAACAAGCGCATGGCCTGCAAAACAGCAACGAGCCCTTTCCTCAGCGGGTTACGAGCAACGAGTAAGCAACCGATATCTTGCGGCATCCAACCCAATTCTGCACGTACGCGTTGCCGGACGGCCTCGTCGGGAGGAACGAGCTCCGCTCCGGGCGTCACAACGTCAACAGCCAGCTCTTCTCCATAAGCAAGCTTTAATTGTTGCTTGACCAAAGGGGCTACTGTCACCAACAGATGGCCAGAATGCGGCTTGACGGCCTGAGACTCCATCCACAAGTAAGCCAGTTGCACAGGGGTCACCCAAACCAGCAACTTTTGAAAAAATGTGCGACCAACAAATCGGCGATATCGGACAGGGGCGACATGCATCAACTGAATGTTGGCGGAGCCGGCATTTGTGTGACTGTGCGTGATGTCAAAGCCGGTGCGCGTGAGCTTGGCACAGCTCCTAGAAAACAACCACAACCGCAACCAGCTCGGACACCAAGATGGTACGGAAATAACGTGCTGCTTAACTGGCAGATCATGATCGAATTCGCGTGCAAACACCGTTACATCATGTCGTTGCGACAGCACACGAAACAAGCTTACCGCATAGGATTCAGCACCACCGAATTTTTGGCCAAATCGCTCAGTGAGCAGCGCAATGCGCAAGCGTTCAGGCACGTCGACGGTCTTCATGACGAGTTAGACATTTCTGCAGGAAGCGCAACATGTGGGTCGTGCGCCAGATACCGACTCGAGGTAAGAAGAAAGGATCATCAGCCGCGTTCGCTAGACCTCGGTTGGTGGTCGTCGCATTTTTGTAGCCGGCTTCTTTTGCGAATAAGCCATGCTCTGGCGTGAAGTCACCATAGGGGTAGCAGAAGGCTGTGACGTCCGCACCCGCTTCTTGCGTCAAAATTTCTCGCGCTAGACCAATCTGCCGACGCGCTTCATCCGCAGAGACCTGTGGCAAGTGCACATGATCTAATGTGTGAGACCCGACCTCCTGTCCTGCGGCTGCCCATGCGCGCACTTGCTCCACAGACATCAGCGGCGAAAAAGGAATGTTTTTCCCCTGATCCCAGACGTTACCCCCACCGAACTGATTCACAACAAAATAATTGGTCGAAGTGAAGCCGAGGTCAGACAAGACCGGCAAGGCATTCTCAAAGACGTTACAAAAGCCATCATCAAACGTGATCCCAAAAACCTTTCCCTCGCGTTCGCCCGCAAGATAAGGAGTTAAATCCCGCATGCTTAGGCCGCGATATCCGAGACGCTTCATCCACGTCATTTGGCGTCGGAAGCTCACGGGATGCACGGTCAGACCACGGAACTGTGTGCCACGCGCTGCGGGCACGCCAACTTGGTGATACATCAAGATAGGAATAGATTGACTCATATGTGCCCTACCGGTTCTGCGCGATACGCATCAAGGGTGTGCTCAACGAAATCCCTAAGCTGAAAATGTTTAACTGCATGTTGCCTCGCGCGCTGCCCCATCTGCTTGAGGATCTCGGGATGCTCAAGAATATTGAGTAAGAGTAGCGCAATTTGCTCTGGAGCTTGAGCGGGCACGACCCAACCTGATTCATTTTCAATCAGATTTTCAGGCAAGCCACCAACCCGCGTGACAAGAACCGGCAGCCCTAGGGCCATCAGTTCACGGCAGGCAAACGACAAAGCCTCTTGATAGGACAAAACATAGCCGATATCACCCGCAGCAAGCACCGAACGGACATCATCAATCAGGCCAGGAAAGCTAACTTGATTCGTCATCTCTAGGGCTTCCACACGTTCGAGCTTTGCGGGCCCGGGATAATCCCCTGCCACAACAATATGGAATCGTTGTCGGGCGCCTTCTGGCAAACGCGCGACGCCAGCCACAAGATCAAGCCAGCCCTTTTCGTAGTCCGTTCCCCCCGTACTGACCAGCACAAGCTTGTCCTTGATATCCGGTCCAAACTGAGCAAAGCGCAAGGCTTGTTTTTCATCTTCTGAGACTGGAGAAAAAAACTCAGTATCAACCCCGTGACGAATCGTTCTGACATCACAGCT
>JBEDEU010000035.1:0-12778 GCA_041175585.1 Pseudomonadota bacterium
TCTTAACCTCCGGGTTGATTCAGCCTCGTGAAGCCTTGTATGTTGCGGCTGTTTTAGGACTGCTCAGTTTTGCACTGGTGTTGTGTTTAAACCGGCTGACGATTCTGTTGGCGTTTGTCGCGGCGATACTCGCTGTGACCTATCCACTCTTTAAGCGGTTTTTTGCTATTCCACAGGCATATCTGGGTATTGCGTTTGGGTTTGGTATCCCGATGTCCTTTGCCGCGATACAAGACCATATTCCTATGATTGCTTGGCTAATGCTGTTAGCGAACGTCTGCTGGGCGATTGCGTATGATACGGAATATGCGATGGTTGATCGCGATGATGATATCCGCCTGGGGCTTAAGACCTCTGCGATAACCTTCGGCCAGCAAGATGTCGTGTTCGTGGCATTGTTTTACTTTGTGGCAATCGCCTTGTTAGGGCTTGTGGGTAGCCTACTCGCTTATAGCTGGCCGTATTACGGTGGTCTGTTGTTAGCGTTCGGAATTGCTACATTGCACGTTTACTGGATTCGCGGGCGTGACCGGCAAGCGTGTTTTAAGGCATTTCTGCACAATACGTGGTTAGGGGCTGCCGTATTTGGCGGCATTGGGCTACAGCTTTTAATTTATTGATTTCTGGAATGAAGATGGCAACTTTTCCTTCAGTGGCATTCATCGGTGGTGGCAACATGGCGAATGCCTTGGTCTCGGGCATGCTTGCCCAGGGTTGCCCTCCGGAGCAGGTTCATGTGGTTGAGGTCGTTGACACACTGCAAGCGCAGTGGCGTTCGCGCTCCGTTAGTGTGAGCGGGGCGCCAGATCAGCTGCTTGGTCAGCGACAAGTCTGGATTTTTGCAGTGAAGCCGCAGCAGATGCGCGAGGTCGTCATGCAATGCCGCCCTTGGCTAAAGCCGGACACACTGGTGATTAGTATTGCAGCTGGGATTTCGATCGAGTCGCTTGGCAAGTGGCTCGGCAATGAGACGGTACCGTTTGCAAATATCGTACGGTGCATGCCGAATACGCCAGCTCTGGTTGGTGCAGGTGTGACAGGAATGAGTGCGCCCACAACCACCAACGCCGCAGACCGAGACAAAGCGACGGCTTTACTCTCGACCGTGGGTGAGGTTGTCTGGGTGGACGGAGACCGGGCGATCGATGCCGTCACAGCACTATCTGGCAGTGGTCCTGCCTACGTATTCCTCTTTCTTGAATCGCTCATCAAGGGCGGTCTTGCACTGGGCTTGTCTGAGTCGCAGGCAAGGGACTTGGCATTATCGACGCTTGCCGGTGCGACCAAACTCGCACAACAGTCCACTGAGGCACCCTCGGTGCTACGCGAGCGTGTGACGTCCAAGGGCGGGACCACGGCAGCTGCGCTGGATGTATTTGCGCAGCAGGGTTTCGGCCAAGCAGTCGTACAAGCGATGGCGGCAGCCGATCGTCGCGCTGCTGAGTTATCGATCGAGTTTGGAAAATAATCCGCGCACTGAATATTGTTAACAGGAATGACCTAATGAAAAAGCTATTTGCAGCAGTCGGCGGTTTGATCCTAGTACTCCTGGCCGTTTGGCTAGGCGCTAGTGTCTATGTCGGACGTAGTACAGAAAAATTTGTTTCGACCATCACTGAGCGTAATAAGCCAGGTGCTGCCTTGCGCATCGTCAATGTGAAGCACAACCAATCTTTGCTTTCAGCGACTGGGTCGTTTGATCTGCAATTTTCAGATATCAATGCTGAGGCGAAGGACGGTGGACCACTTTATACCGCTCAAGCAACGTACAAAGTATCCAACTTACTATTGCCGCAGTCTGCGATGCGATTTGACTGGCACATCAAGCCGGCAGGGCCGCGCGCACAGGCGTTGAAAGATTTCTTTGGACAAGAGATCGATTTGCACGGTCATGGCAAGCTAGGCTATGGCGGTGCCGCTCGGTCGAGCTTTAGCCTGCCTAAGCTGGCGGTAAGGCAAGGCAAAGACTCGTTCGATTTCAGTCCTTTAGCCGGAAATATCGCATGGGGTGCAAAGACGCTTGCTGTCGATTTCAAAGTCGATCGCTTCTCAATGCGCACGGCTGAATACGTCCTCGATATACAAGGTGTTAGCCTGCTATCGGATGTCAGTGACAGACTGAAGGGTATCGGCTCTGGATCACTCTCAATCGGAAAAGTCAGTACCAAAGCGTTCACAGCAGAGAATTTTGTTCTGAGCAGCACGACCGCAGAGAAAGACAGTCGTGTGAACTTAACCATTAATCCGAAAGTAGCTTCTCTTGATATCGCTGGTCAAAAACTGCGTGACGTTTCTCTTGAATTCGCGGTCAGCGGAATGAATAGCGCCAGTGTCGAGGCCTTATCCGCTGTGGGGCATGACTCAAATGACTTCCGTATGCTGACGGCTGATGAGCAGTCGCGCGTGAAGCAAGCACTGCGCGCGTTGTTGAACGACGGCTTCTCGCTAGGTATTCCATCGCTTACTGCAACTACTGACGGCGGGTCGGTTCAAGGTGCATTAAAGCTCGAGGTGTTGCCTGCCAAAGGCCCGGCTACGGCGAAGTTCTCAACAGTTGATTCAGTTCGCGCGAGCGGTCAAATCGAGGCCAAAGGACGCGTCCTAGATAACAAGCAGCGCACAATGGCAATGATGTTCGGCTTAGTTGTACCAACGAAGGAAGGGTTGCGTGCTGGGTTTGAACTTGCGGGTGGTTCGATTAAGGCCAACGGCAAGAACTTTGATATCAAAGCAAACCTGGATTACTTCGATGAACTCATCAATGACGCTTTGAAATAGTCGACGTAAAAAAACCGTGCTCAAACTACATGAGCACGGTTTCTTGTTAACGTAAAAATTATACTGGTGTGAACATCGGCACGGGCGGGCCGTCACCTTCAGTTGGTTTGAAAACAAGCTTTACTTTCTGGCCAATTTTCAATGCTTCTAAGTCACAGTCCACGATCTGCGTCATCATTGTCACGCCTTCGTCGAGCGAAACATACGCGATGCAATATGGATTGGGGTTGCCACGTTGCATGACGCTCAGCGAATAGATTGTGCCTTTCCCAGAGGCTTCAATCCATTCTGTATCGCTCATACAAAAAGGGCAGAGCTCACGTGGATACCAGTGGGTTTGACCACAAGACTTACATTTTTTGATTAAAAATTTCCCTAATTTGGCGGCATCCCAAAATGGCTCATTGCCTTTTTCTTGTGCCGGCGCGGGAATCGGGTTGGGTTGATACATCATCGTCATGATTAGTTACGCTCCATGATCAGGGTTGCGCTACCGTGGCGCGAGCCGAGGAAACCACCTGTGCCGTGGGCGAGGGCGATATCACAATTTTTAACTTGCACGGCAGGGTGTGCTTCCCCACGCAACTGACGCACAGCTTCAATCACTTTAGTGATGCCGCCGCGGTTTGCAGGGTGGTTGTTACAAAGACCGCCACCGTCCGTATTGAAGGGAAGCTTGCCGACGCCGGAAATCAAGTTGCCGTCTGCAACGAACTTACCGCCTTCGCCTTTCTTGCAGAAGCCCAAATCTTCAAGCTGCATGATCACAGTGATCGTGAAACTGTCGTAGATCGAAGCATATTTAATATCTTGGTGAGTGACGCCCGCCTCTTTAAAGGCTGCTGCGCCAGAAAAACGTGCTGCTGAGTAAGTGAGGTCAACGTGACCGCCAAGTTGACCCTTCACTGCCTCGCCTGCACCTAGCAGTTTGACGAGTGGTCGCTTGAGAGATTTTGCAATCTCAGGGCGCGCCACGATCAAAGCACCACCGCCATCACTGACGACGCAGCAATCTAGGCGGTGCAGAGGTGTAGATACAAGCGGTGAATTCACAACATCTTCTACCGTTACGACATCACGCAGCATTGCGTGTGGGTTGTGTTGTGCATGATGCGAGGCCGCAACCTTGACCCAAGCGAGCTGCTCTGCAGTCGTACCAAACTCGTACATGTGGCGCGCAGCCACCATCGCGTAGCTGTTGACAGTCACTGAGCCAAACGGAGCTTCGAACGGAACATCTGGCAGATCCGAGCCCCAGTTGCGGGGTTGAAGACCTGAGGAGCCGGCTGAGCGCGGACGTCCCGCAAGGGTCACCAGTGCGACATCACATTTACCGGCTGCGATGGCCTGGGCTGCATGCGATACGTGGATGAGGTATGAGCAGCCACCGGTTTCGGTGGAGTCAACGTGGCGCAGCTTGGTGAGCCCCATGTAGTCTGCCATGTTAAGCATGCCCAGACCTGGCGCGTCTCCGGCACAGAAATAGCCGTCGATGTCGTTTAGGGTCAGGCCCGCGTCTTCTAACGCGCCACGCGCAGATTCTGCATGTAGTTGCGCAACGGATTTGTCCGGTGCTTTACGTGTCGGATGCTCGTAGGCGCCAACAATATATGCTTTGTCTCGTATGCTCATATGCGATATTTGGATAGTTAAAAATTGTGAAATAGCTTTGTACCACTGTTGCATCCGCTTGTTCAGCGATGCGGCTCTTGTGCTCAGTTGTCCTTGGTGATGCTCGATAGCCCGATTAGCAGCCAACCAAACATCATGGTCATGCCACCAATCGGCGCTATGCTGCCGGCAGAGGTCATTCCCAGTAGGTATTTTGCGTAGATTCCGCCGCAAAACAGCGTGATCCCGACAAGGGTGGACCACCGGGCGAGGCGACAAAGTATGCCGGTCAAGCCGGTCATATATAGGAGCAACACCGCATGGATGAGCTGCATGATTGCCGCGCGCTCTACCGCTTGTGCGGCTTTCATATCAGGGAGTGCATGCGCTGCAATCGCCGCCAACGCAACCGCGCTCAAGCCGAAGAGAGCACTGATAGCGCGCCAAAGACGAGATGCAGGAGTAGAGTTGCTCATGGTGTCAGGCAAATATAGTTAAAATCCTCAGCGTATTATGCAACCTTTAACGAAAGCTTAGCGGCGCTTGGGAACTCACAATGAAACGATACTGGCTCGCACTGACCGGCCCGATCCTGTTGAGCGGGTGTTTGGGGCTTGACCCTAAGAGCTCGCCTAAAGATAGCTTTACTGTTCCGGTGGCATTCCAGGAAGTTGTAGCCCGCGCCCAAGGACAAGCCAAAGAGTGTTGGAGCGCCGAGGGCGAATTTCCGGTTAAGTCTTCGATCGACACCGCAAGTGGCACGGCACGTGTATGGGTGACGGGAATCCTCGGCTCAACGCCTTACGCGCAGATTGATATCCGTGCGCTGGGCGATCGGAGTACCGAAGTAGTGGCGATGGTGTCTGGCATCAATATGTGGAATCGCGCCTCCCTTGCAGCGCTACACGAAGTGATGCAGTTTGGGGTACCCACTTGCACAAGTTACATGCCGCGTGCGACGCCTCGCTAGTTTCGCGACATCTTGTTAATTTATTTAGTCAGATCGTTTTTTATCGTAGAGCAACTGTGTCATCTTCAATCACTCCAAAAAAATATTTCGGACTCGAGATTCCCTATCTCGACTTTCTGCAGCTTGAACCGGTTCTATGCGAGAACGATCGTGCGATTACACGGCTTCGCATGCGCGACGAGTTGTTAAATAGTCGTGGCCATATTCATGGTGGCGCACTCATGAGTATTTTGGACTTCACACTCAGCGCAGCCGGTCGGGCGAACGATCCGTTAGGAATCGGGATGGCAACGATTGATATGCATACGAGCTGCATCGAGCCCGCCATGACGGATCTCACGATCGAGGCGCGCTGTATCAGACGCGGCGCCTCAATTGCGTTTTGTGAAGGTGAAATTCTGGATACGAGCGGGAAGTTGATTGCTAAGGCATCCGCTGCGTTTAAGGTTCTGAAGGTGAAGGCGTAGTCGCCTTCACGCGTCAGCTGAGCTTTGCTTTGACTTGAGCGGAAAGCGCAGACATGTCTGCGCGTCCTGCAAGCGCTTGTTTCAAAATAGCCATGACCTTGCCCATAGCAGGCGCGCCGGTCACACCCTGTGCTTGCACTTCGGCGAGTGCGCCGTCGATGGCTGCTGCAATATCGGCCTCGCTTGCTGCCTGGGGCAGGAATTCCTTTAGGACCGCCATTTCAGCTGTTTCCTGTGCAGCGGTTTCGGTTCGTCCTGCCTGTTCAAACGCAGCGATGGATTCCTTACGTTGCTTGACTTGCTTTTCAATGATTGCGACAACCTCTGCATCACTTAATTCTTTACGCTCATCGATTTCGCGTTGCTTAATTGCGGCTTGCAAAAAACGCAAGGTACTGAGGCGTTCAGAGGCTTTAGCGCGCATAGCATCTTTCACGGCATTCGCGAGGCGCAATTTTAGATCTGACATGATTTGCATTCCGAAAAAAGTGACTGGAGACAGCTGAATTATAGAGTGTGCGTGAGCTTGAGCGTACGTAATAATCCCGTATGGTCTTCAAGGCGGCCCGCCAATAGATGCTTGACGCCTTGCACCTGCTGCCAAACGCCCACCACACCGAGGAGAGGCGCATGTAAAAGAGTTTGGCGCTCCCGTTCTAGTAGTGAGGCGCGCACAATCACATTGACGCAACCCGTTTCATCTTCAAGGGTGATGAATAAGATACCGTTAGCCGTAGGAGGGCGCTGTCTAAGCGTCACGAGCCCGCAGGCACGCGCGAGTCGACCATTATCGAGGTCGTTCAGTACTTGGGCCGAGCAAAACCGCAGACCATTTAATTTCTCGCGCAGCAAAGCAAGGGGGTGACGTCCGAGCGTATAGCCGAGTTGACGGTAATCCGTGAGCATGTTTTCGGCTTCGCTAGGTGGTGGCAGATCGACTGCGATATCGTCTTGGATGGGCGCTTCACGCAGCAAACCTTTGCTTGCGATATGACCTGTTACCTCCCAGGCAGCATGTCGACGATGCGCAGACCAGCGATCAAACGTACCGACCTGCGCTAACTTTTGCAACGAGCTGTGGTTGAGCCCCGTGCGCTGCGC
Organism: Pseudomonadota bacterium; assembly: GCA_041175585.1. Classification (GTDB taxonomy): domain Bacteria; phylum Pseudomonadota; class Gammaproteobacteria; order Burkholderiales; family Burkholderiaceae_B; genus Zwartia. Next base: position 6,928 of record JBEDEU010000035.1, read on the forward strand.
GAAATCCTGAAGATCTAAAAAAGGCGCTTTGCTGCGAACTTGTTCAATGAGACGTGCTGAGGCCTGCTCTAATCCACTTATCTGGTTAAAACCCAGCTGTACCGCAGGACGTGTCCCTGGCAGTGGCCGTGTAAGCGTACAGTCCCACATGCTCAGCTCAGCATCGACTGGCTGGACCTTTACTCCGTGACGACGTGCATCTTGTATCAACTGTGAAGGCGCATAAAAGCCCATGGGCTGTGCATTGAGTAGCGCCACCAGAAAAGCTTCAGGCTCATGGCATTTGAGCCAAGCACTCACATAGGCTAAAAGAGCAAAGCTTGCTGCATGACTTTCAGGAAATCCGTACTCTCCGAAGCCTTCAATCTGCTTGAAAATCGCGTCTGCAAATTCTGGGGTGTATCCATTAGCTAGTAGGCCATCGATTAAACGAGTTCGAAATTGGTCGACACCGCCTTTACGTCGCCAAGCAGCCATCGATCTACGTAGCGCGTCAGCTTGACCTGCATTGAAACCGGCCGCGACCATGGCGATTTTCATGACTTGCTCTTGAAAAATCGGTATGCCTAAGGTGCGCTGCAGGACTTCACGTACGGCAGGACTTGGGTAGACGATAGCTTCCAGACCTTGTCGTCGCCTCAGGTAAGGGTGCACCATCCCACCTTGAATCGGACCAGGTCGTACGATGGCAACTTCGACAACTAGATCGTAAAAGCAACGCGGTTTGAGTCGCGGCAACATACTCATTTGTGCACGCGATTCGATCTGAAAGACACCGACGGTATCAGCCTGACAAATCATGTCGTAGGTCGCCAGGTCATCCTGCGGTACATCGTGCAGTTCAAAGCGTTCTAAACCACGCCTCTGGGCGGTTAAATACAATGCCTGACGAATGACAGTTAGCATTCCTAGTGCTAACACGTCTACTTTGAGCAAGCCCACCGCATCTAGGTCGTCTTTATCCCACTGCACGACACTACGTTCAGGCATTGCGGCGTTTTCAATAGGCACCATGCGTGAGAGCAAACCGCGAGCAAGCACAAAACCGCCTGGATGCTGGGATAAATGACGCGGGAAGCCCATAAGCGCCTGAGCGAGCTGTGCCCATTGTTTTGTGACAACTTCTTCGGTATCCATTCCCGCTTCAGCCAGACGATTTAATAAGTCTTGCTTGCCATCCCACCAGCGATAGGATTTGGCCACGCGGTCGATGCGCTTTGGATCAATACCCAACGCACGTCCACTATCACGTAATGCACTACGCGGTCGGTAAGACGTGACCACAGCGGTCAAGGCCGCTCGGGTACGACCGTATTTTTGATACAGATATTGAATGACTTCTTCGCGACGGTGGTGTTCAAAATCAACATCAATATCGGGTGGCTCGTTGCGTTCACGACTAATGAATCGCTCGAACAGTGCATTACCGTTTGCGGGATCGACCGAGGTAATGCCCAAGCAATAGCAGACAGCGGAATTTGCGGCAGAACCTCGGCCCTGGCAAAGGATGCCGCGACTGACTGCGAATTTCACCAAGTCATAAACCGTTAGAAAGTAAGCCTCGTATTGCAATTCTGCGATAAGCGTCAGCTCTGCCTCGAGCTGCGTTTGTACTTGAATGGGTATGCCGTTCGGATAACGTTGTTGTGCCCCCAGCAGTGTTTGTTCGCGTAGGTACTGCTTGGCGGTATAGCCGCTAGGGACAACCTCTTCGGGGTATTCGTAGCGCAAACTGTCCAGAGTAAATGTGCAGAGTTGTGCAATACGAACTGTTTCTTCCAGCAGTTCCGCTCGATAAAGAGTGGCTAGACGCATACGACTGCGTAAATGTTGCTCTGCGTTCGCGGCGAGCACATAACCGCACTCACTAACCGTTTTGCGTAAACGTATGGCTGCCAGTGTGTCGTGCAGAGGTTTGCGCGACCGCTTGTGCATTTCAACTTGTCCTAGCGCGACGCAAGGTAATGCATGGTGTTTGGCGGCGTATTCAAGTTGTTGATTAATTGAACGTTCGTGACTCCGATGCAAGTAACTGACACCCACCCAAGCGCGCTCGGGGCAGACTGCCTTGATCCATTGCAAGCGCAGGTCTAGTTCTCGGGGTGTTGTAAAGTGATCCGGCAGGAGAATGGCCAGGCAATACTGGGTGAGTACATCGTCAGGGTGTAATAGGTATTGACCTTTGGGGGCTTGCATACGCCCACGCGTAATGGTTTCACATAGGTTGCCATAGCCTTCACGATTTTGTGCCAGCAAAATTATTCGGAATGATCCGTATGCCTTGGGCGTGATGCGTAACTCCGAGCCAATTAAAAGTTTTAAACCTATTTTTTTTGCCTCAACATGCGCGCGCACAATACCGGCGAGTGAGCATTCGTCTGTCAGAGCAAGCGCGTGATAGCCTAGCGCAGCGGCTTGTGCAACGAGGCTTTCCGGTGCAGAGGCACCGCGCAAAAAAGAGAAATGGCTTGACGCACTGAGCTCTGCATATTCTGGCAGCCCGGAGAGTTGTTCTTTATGCATGGGGCTAGCTGAATATTCCATGCAAATACCAATATGCTGGATCCGCATCACGCTCACGGTAAATCCAATAACGCGCGCCAGTTTTGTCGCGTGCCTCAAAATAATCTCTTGCGATACTCGGGCCATCCCACCAGCCACACTCTAGGCGTTCAGGACCACGTAATAGCTCGAGTGTTGTTTGATAAAACGGCCGATCTTGCTCTACACGCAGTGCGATTGGAACAGGCAACAACCAGAAGGGTCGATCGAGCAGATGGGAGTTGTCGTCTTGTATAGATTTTTCATGAGTGGCAGGTGTGCATATCCAGTTGTTTGCGATCTCAGGCCTGTGATCAGCGACTGGTGCTGGGTGTAATAAAGACTGGGGACCTAGTCTTGAGGTGAGTAGGTCAAAGAGTTTGCGGCGTTCAGCTGGCGTACGAAGTGTTTCCGGAAACAACCCTCCTGCCGTATGTTCTAGCTCCCTGATGTCGAGGCTCTCTAAGGTTAAAGCCACAACGGAATCTTTCAGCGGTAAACGTTCAAGATGCTCATGTACTAACAGAGTGAGGCTGCCGAGCGTATGTACAGGCTCGGCGAAAGCTAAATCGTGCTGTGTGTGTACGGCACTCTCTTTGTAGCGTTCGTGGTGCAAGGTAATGCGTAAGCGGGCGAGGGCACTACGCTTGGCAACAAGCCATACGCACAGCTGCGATAGCATATGTTCTAGGACGTGCATGATGGCCGCGGTATGCTCTACACGTTCAGGTAAATCCAGACGCTGCACGAATTTAGGTGGAGGAACATAGGCGTTAAGAGTTGTGTGTGCTTGACTGTACGCAGCATCGAGTTCTTTTAGAAGCGCTGGTCCGATTCGTCTTGATAACCCTGCACGTGGCAAGGCGCGTAAATCCTTAAATGTTTTGCAGCCAATTGCATCGAGCCAGTCGCGATACGTGTGTGCGCTAGGTAGCGCGAGGCAGGGAAGCGGGTCGAGTGCTCTCTTTAATGAGGCCGATGAGCATGCGTAGCGGTGGAGTGCCTGGCTGGTATTCGTGAGCAGCCATGCGCCTGTCGGGGTGGGTGCCACACTAGTAGTGAGCTGGCGATGTAGTGTGTTCGCGCGCATTCGTACGTTGTAGAGAATTTTTCGCAGACCACCAAATAGGCGCAGACTTGCTTCTACCTCGAGCAGTATGGTGTGTTTTTCTGCCTGAAAAACTGCGGGTGTATAGGCGAGTGCGTGCTGTGCGCAGTGATCGAAAATCGATTGTTGCACCTGCACGGAACGTTCAGTTGTTAACGGCTCAGACTCAGGGCGCCAAGGCGGTTGCCAGCGTTCGAGTGCGTGTAGGCGTAGGCCGATCCAGATCGCCATGTTGAGTGCTCATAAAGTCGTTATGCGTGTCGCGCGGGAGACAAAGCAACTTGCTGTGCAATGCACCACGTCGTTTGATGACAGAAATATGCAAATTCCCTGCGCGATCGGGTTCTAGTGTGAGCCGTAGACTGGCGGGTGAAGCGATTGCCTTGACCGCAAGTGGTCGGTACATCACGAAAAGGGTTTGGCTTGTTTGTGCAGCAAGCTGTAGTCGTTTGAGTGCAAGTTGTGGGATGCTGTCTGTCCAGCAGAACAGCGCCGCACAACTCCCGTTCTTAAGTGTTTGCTCCGCTGCCCACCATTGATCACGGCGCTGTGCTGTACGCACATAAAAAATGGAACGAGGCGTCTTTAACCAGTTTTTCCAACAAACAATATTGGGGATGTACGGTGGATTAATGAGCGCGATCGTCTGCAGCGGGTCGAGCGAGGCGAGCGCAGGGCGCAATAGGCGTAGTTCGCCAATCCCCGCACGTGCGATCAGGAGTTCAATTAATACACCGGTTGGCCAGCCGCGACCAGGTAGTTCGGCATCAAGGCTCTCGTGCCCTGTGCCAATGGTGGGGCCTGTGTATGTGCTGAGCTCAGAGCCTCGCCAGAGGTCTGGATGAATGTGCTGTGGCTGAGCGATAGCACGGGTGTTTTGCGTCGAAATCGAGGAGAAAAGCATGCTGAAGGCTGAAAGAGTGGAAGAATAATACTGTACAAATATACAGTATTATTTTCTTTTTCAAACAAACTTCAGGCAATAATTTTTTGTTGCTGCGTGTCGATTTCCCAGCGAGTAAGACCTTCGGTTTGACCTGATGAGTTATAGCGTTTTTCAAGAAAAATCGCTTTGCCATCAACGTGTTGCAGAATAATCGTGGTGCAGCGTGTGCCGTACCGGGGATCTGTAATGAAGGGGCTGCCTAAAATTTTTTCGCGTGCAAGCCCCACGCCGGTATCAGGCAGGTCATGTTCAGCGGCCGCCGTCGTATCTTGCAAAATACTAAACAATACTTCTGCAGAAGGGGTTGTTACATCACGCAGGTGGTTTTCAAGCGCGTTGCGTGTGCGTAATACTTTCGGCCAAGGAGAATTCAGTACAGCGTTAGAGAGCCCAAAGACTCCGGTCGTTAATTGCTGTGGCGGTGTAGCACTTCGGTTTGAGCAATACCAAAGTTCGCGATGATCCCCCACAAGCAGGTTGAAGCCGTTATAGAGTGATGAGTCTTGATGTACGGTCTGCGCATACGCTTGGGCGCTGTGGTCTCCCCGCAGATAATTTTCTGTGAGTTGTCCTCGCGAAGGCGCATCGAGTTTACGAGGGGTCGGCTCACGGTAGTTCGTCAGCAATGCGATCCGTCCTGAGAGCGTCATGCCAAGCCATGTGCCGCCGGCCTCCAGATCGCGTCCCCCCAGGATATGCGCAGCGCCTTCCCAAGGTTCGGCGCTGAGGGTGGGGCGTGTGTGCAACTCATCGCGATTCGCCGCAATAATCAGCGGCCAGTCAGCCAGGCGGTTCAGAGAGAAGATTGCCAAGCACATTAAGCGGCCTGCTGTTTTTTCTTTGGGATGTTGACAAGAATCATTCCGCTCAACACCATCAGCGCGCCCCACACGAACTCTGGATGGAGCGGATCATCCAAGATCCACACCCCAAAGGTGACTCCCAGCAGCGGCGTCAGAAACGTAAAAATGGAAACACGTGATGCCAGGTAATGACGTAACAACCAAAACCAAAGCAATAAGCTTAAAAAGGCAATCACGACACCCTGTATTAAAACGCTAGTGATGACGAACGGAGTCCAGTTCACACTGGCATTTCCCGTGGCTAAGCAGACCAACAATATCCCGACTGATGCACAAAAGAGCTGGTAGAAGGTTGTTTGCGCTGGAGGCAACTTGGCAAGTTCACTGCAGCGGATGATGACCGTCGTCATTGCCCAGAGGAAACCCGCGCCTAAACCTAAAAGATCACCCCAT
>JBEDEU010000036.1:0-12733 GCA_041175585.1 Pseudomonadota bacterium
GTGTGCCACAACCTGGCGATCAGCGTTCGACGTCGAATGCAACGGCCTTGGGTATTCAAAATATGGCGGAGTCTTGCGTGCAGGGTCGCGGCGTCATGCTCGACTTTCACGCGCACTTTGGCAACAAGCGAGAGATCGTTGGCTACGACACCCTGATGCGTGTCATGGAAAAAGATAAGGTGGTTGTCGAGCCCGGCGATATGGTGTGTTTGCACACAGGCTTCGCGCAAATGTTGATGGACATGAAGGGTAAGCCTGACCTGCATACTCTGGAAACCAGCTGCGCAGCCTTGAACGGTCGGGACCAAAAGCTATTGAACTGGATCACCGACAGTCAGTTGGTGGTGCTGATGGCCGATAACTATGCCGTCGAGCATTACCCTGCAGTCGATCACGTGGGTTGTTGTGCGACCTTGCCATTGCATGAGCACTGTTTATTTAAGCTCGGCGTGCATCTGGGTGAAATGTTTTATCTCACACCTCTTGCAAAATGGTTACGTGAGCATGGCCGCAATCGTTTCTTGTTGACAGCACCACCATTGCGTTTGCCTGGCGCAGTGGGCTCTCCGTCGACGGCCGTTGCAACGGTTTAAGACGTGTATCGGTAAGTCTATGAATTGCACGCCCTCAACGCATTGAGGGCGTTTTTTTGAGAAAAAGATGAAAAAAATTATCAGAATTGGATCGGGTGCCGCGTGGTGGGGCGACCGTGTAGAGCCTGCAGCACTCAATGCAGAGAAAGGTGAGCTCGATTATTTGTGTTTTGAAACGATGGCTGAAGCAACGGTGTCGGCCGCGCAGGTGCGCGCGCGGCGCGACCCAAGTTTCCCTGGCTATGACACCTATCTAGATGACCGTATGCGTGCGGTGTTGCCCGCCTGTATGGCGCGTGGCACGAAGATTATTAGTAACCAAGGCTGGATTAACCCAGACGCTGCTGCGCAACGAGTTGTGCATTGGCTCAAAGAGTTTGGCTACACAGGCGTCAAGGTTGCTGCGGTGAATGGCAGTCTGATTACCGAGCATGTGTTGGAGCTGACCGACACCATTCTAGAGAATGGCAAACCCACGGCAAGTTTGCAGTCGACCTTGATCTCTGCCGAGGTCTATCAAGGTGCCGAGCCAATTGTGCAAGCCTTAAAGGCTGGTGCACAAATTGTGATTACTGGTCGTGTTGCTGATCCATCGATCTTTTTAGCACCGATGATGTTTGAGTTCGGCTGGGATCCACTGGACCACGTCAAGCTCGGACAAGGGACGGGGATTGGTCACATTCTAGAGTGCGGTGCGCAAGCGACGGGCGGCTATTTTGCTGACCCCGGCTTCAAAGATGTGCCAGAGCCTTGGAATTTTGGTTTCCCCATCGCTGAAGTCAGCCCCGATGGAAGTGCTGTGATCAGCAAAGTTGCCGGCACTGGTGGAGCGATCACCTTGCAAACTATCAAAGAACAATTGTTGTACGAGGTGCATGATCCTTTCAATTATTTGACGCCTGATGTAGTGGTGGACTTCTCGACGGCTGTGCTCGAGCAAGTGGGCCCAGATCGCGTCAAAGTCAGTCACATTAGCGGTAAGCCTCGTACACCAACGCTCAAAGTGTCGATTGGTTGCACCGAGGGGTTTATCGGTGAGGACATGTTTTTCTACGCAGGTCCGGGTGCGCTGCGTCGGGCGCAGCTGGCAAAGAAGATTCTGGAAGAGCGCTTCAAGATTGTGAAGCTCGAGGCCGAAGAAATTCGAATCGACTATCTAGGCTTAAACGCAATTCATGGTGATGCGACCCCTAAAGACGCGCCGGAACCTTACGAGGTGGCTGTGCGTGTTGCAGCTCGCACCAAGACGCGTGAGCAAGCTATCAAGGTCGGTCGTGAGATCGATGGGATGGCGGTGTCGGGCATTGCCCACACGGGCAAGCGTGTACCACACCAAGATCGCACGCGAGAAGTGATTGGTGTGTGGTCGTCGCTTGTGCCGCGCGAACGCATTGCGCCCACCGTCAACTATTTTGTGAGTTAATCCATGAAAGTAAAACTTCAACATGTTGCGCATGCGCGTTCTGGCGATAAGGGCGATACCTCAAATATTGCTGTGTTTGCGTATACGCCAGAGTTGTACCCAATACTGAAGGCCCAGCTGACCGCTGAGCGTTTTAAAGATTTTTATGCAGGTGCTATTAAGGGTTCGGTCACCCGCTACGACGTCGATCAGCTGCACGCGATGAACTTTGTTGCGCAAGGTGCGCTTGGAGGGGGAGTGTCGCGTAGCTTGTGTCTGGATAATTATGGCAAAGCGTTGTCGGCCGCGATACTGAACTTTGAATTAGAGGTACCGGCGGCCTTGCAGTCTCACTTGCAAGGGCAACATCTTTTACCGAAAGCGTAAATTTTTAATGACCCACATACAGCAGTCCATAAGAACGTAGAGGAGCCAGTCATGATGAAAAATACTAAATGTTTGACGTGGGTAGGGAAGCTCACGTCAGCGGTCGCGGGCGCGCTGCTAGTTTGCGCTGGCGTATCTGCTCAAACTGCTTTTGCCGATCGCCCGATTAGAATCGTCGTGCCTTACCCAGCGGGCGGCACGACAGATCTGTTGGCCCGTGCAGTGGCACCTAAGCTCGGTGAGCGTCTGGGGCGGACTGTCGTAATCGATAATCGTCCCGGTGCGGGAGGCGTGATTGGTTCACAGCAAGTGGCGAAATCGCCCGCGGATGGACACTCCTTAGTCTTTGCGAGCATCGCTTCGCATGGAATTATTCCGGCGCTGCAAACCCCGCCACCTTATGATCCCGTGACAGATTTTGTTCCGATCACCCTGGTTGCGAGCACGCCTAACGTCTTGCTCGCGAACAATGATTTGCCGGTCAAGAACTTGAAAGAGCTCATCGCTTTGGCGAAGGCCAAGCCGGGCACTATCAATTTCGGCTCGACTAGTCATGGTGGGTCACCCCACATGAGTGGAGAGCTCCTTAAGTCCATGGCAGGGATCGACATCGTGCACGTGCCCTATAAAGGCGGCTCGCCGATGCTGGTGGACTTGATTGGCGGTCAAGTCGGTATCGGTATCGATAACTTGCCGTCTTCAATGGCCTTTATTAAGTCAGGTAAGGTTCGCGCCTTGGCCGTTACAACAACCAAGCGTTGGCCGGGGGCCCCTGAGATTCCAACCATGGCGGAGGCAGGGGTGCCTGGTTACGATGTATCTGCCTGGTTTGGGCTGATGGCTCCAGCGGGGACGCCCCAGCCTTTAGTGGATGAACTGAGCCGCCATTTGATGGCAATTCTGCGTACACCAGAGATTGAAAAGCAGTTTTTTGAGTTGGGTGCACAACCTGTGGGTGATACGCCAGCTGAATTCAAGGCGTTTATTGTGGGTGAGCGTGACAAATGGAGTGGCGTCGCAAAATCCAACAATATCAAGTTGAACTAAGCGCAAACCCGTAGTTATATGCTCATTGTTGACGCCCCTGAGTGGATGGGGCAAACTAAGACCGTTACTGAACTTTTCTTAAGGACCGAGCCATGCGTCGATCACTTATCGCTGCCGCGTTGACAGCAGCCTTTTTGTTCCCAGCTATGGGAAGTGCCAAACCCTTTAAGTGGACGAGCCAGGGCGATATCCTGACTCTGGACCCACACTCACAAAATGAGGGCTTGAACATTGCAGCCAACCTGTGGGTGTATGACCCACTCTTAGGCTACAACGATAAGTTTGAAGTGATCCCAGCTCTGGCCGTTTCCTGGGAGCAAGTGAATCCTTCGCTGTGGCGGTTTAAGTTGCGTCCGAACGTAAAGTTTCATGACGGCTCAGCATTTACGGCCGACGACGTTGTCTTTTCGATCAAGCGCGCCATGGCGCCTTCCTCCCAGTTCAAGTCTTATGTTGCTGGCATCAGCGATGTCAAGGCGATTGATCCTCTTACAGTCGAAATCGCGACTGCCGGACCAAACCCTGTACTGCTGCGTCAATTACCTTCACTGGGCATCATGAGCAAGGCTTGGGCTGAAAAGAACAACGCAATGCTGCCACAAGACTTCAATAAAAAAGAGGAAAGCTTCGCCGCGCGTAATGCGATGGGTACGGGCCCCTATATTCTTAAAACGCGTGAAGTCGATATCAAAACGACCTATGCAGAGAACCCAAACTGGTGGGGCAAGCCCACCAAGCAGGGTAACGTGACAGAAATTATCTACACGCCAATTAAACAGAACGCGACCCGCACGGCTGCACTACTGTCTGGTGAAGTGGATTTTGTGTTGGATCCTCCTGCACAGGATTTGGATCGTTTGCGCAAACAAGTCAAAGTGATCGACGGTAACGAAAACCGTACGATCTATTTTGCGATGGACGTAAAGAGCCCAGAACTCAAGTACAGCAACATCAAGGGTAAAAACCCGATGCAAGATGTGCGTGTACGTGAGGCCTTGTACCGCTCGATCGATATTGAAGCCATCAAGAAGTCTGTCATGCGGGGCATGTCCTTGCCGACAGGTGCAATGATTTCTCCGCAGGTGCATGGTTACTCAGAGGAAATGGGTAAGCGGGTTCCCTACGATTTAGAAAAGGCTAAGGCACTGCTCAAAGAAGCGGGATACGAAAACAACCTAGAGTTCACTCTAGATTGTCCGAACAACCGCTACATCAACGATGAGGCCATTTGCCAGGCCGTCGTCGCAATGTGGGCACGTGCGGGTGTGAAGGCTAAGCTCAACGCGATGCCACGTGCGACCTTCTTCCCGAAGATTGCAAACGGTGACTTCAGCGTCTATTTGTTTGGTTGGGGTGTACCTACGTTTGATGCTTACTATACGCTCGAGTCTTTGATTCGTAGTAAAGGTGAGGGCGCTGCTGGTGCGTTTAACTATGGCGGTTATTCCAACCCCAAGGTTGATGCGCTGATCGATGCGGTCAAGACTGAGGTCGATGACGCCAAGCGTACAGCAATGATTCGTGAGGCGTTCACGATTCATGCCAAAGAGTTCGGTACCATTCCTCTGCATGACCAAGTAATTCCTTGGGCAATGAAGAAGAATATCGAAATCGTTCACCAGGCTAACAACCGCCCGGTTGTTGAGCGCATCACGATTAAGTAATCCACTAAGCTACCCAGGCGCACGATTGTGCTGCCTGGGTGCTGGATGACTTTGCCCCTGTACTGAGAATCCATGTTTGCTTTTATTTTGCGCCGGTTGATCCAGGCCGTTGGCGTCATGCTGGCAGTCGCCTTGCTTGCGTTCGTTTTGTTTCAATATGTCGGCGATCCAGTCATGATCATGCTGGGTCAGGAGGGCACGCCGGCCGAGCGCGAACAGCTACGCCAGTCTCTTGGGCTGAATGATCCGGTTGTTGTGCAGTTCTATCACTTTCTTACTAACGCAATACAAGGCGACTTTGGTCTGTCACTGCGCCAGGGTCAAAAGGTCTCTTTGCTGTTGCGCGAGCGTCTTCCTGCCACACTTGAGTTGTCGATTGCGGCTGCATTGATTGCCTTGGTTGTGGGCGTTCCGCTAGGCGTATATACCGCGCTCAAGCGTCATGGCAAGCTATCGCAAGCATTGTTAGCCTTCTCCCTGTTTGGCGTGTCGTTGCCCACCTTCCTGATTGGTATTTTGTTAATTCTTATTTTTTCTGTGCAACTCGGCTGGTTGCCAAGCTACGGGCGCGGGGACACAATTCGTCTTGGCTGGTGGTCAACTGGCTTGTTTACTGCGAGTGGTTGGCACCACTTAATTCTGCCTGCCGTCACGCTTTCGCTGTTTCAAGTAGCTCTGGTGATGCGACTTGTGCGTTCTGAAATGCTTGAGGTGCTGCGTGCCGATTACATTAAATTTGCACGTGCACGTGGTTTAACAAAGCGTGCCATTCATTTCGGCCACGCCTTAAAAAATACGCTGGTGCCAGTGATCACAATCATGGGCCTGCAACTCGGCGGCATTATTGCATTTGCGATCGTGACTGAAACTGTTTTTCAATGGCCGGGGATGGGGTTGCTCTTTATTCAGGCTGTACAGTTTGCCGACATCCCTGTGATGGCGGCTTACCTCTGCTTAATTTCATTAATTTTCGTTGTGATTAATTTGACGGTTGACCTTCTCTATTTTGCTGTTGACCCGCGCTTGCGCGTGGGCTTGGGTAAATCAGGAGGAGGTCACTAATGCGCGCCGCACTTGCACGTTTTTGGGACGGGGATCTTGCTTGGTCCTGGCGCCATACGCCCGTTGCGATGTTGGCGACGTTCTTGTTGATCGCACTATTGGTAGCTGCGTTTGGTGCCCCCTGGATCGCACCTCATAATCCGTTCGATCTTGCGACCATTGATTTGCTTGATGCACTGAAGCCGCCTGTATGGCTGGATGATGGCACGACGAAGTATTTGCTTGGTACCGATAGTCAAGGGCGTGACATGCTATCGGCGCTCATGTATGGCACCAAGGTATCGCTATTGATTGGCTTGGCTGCGGTCGCTGGCGCGATGTCGCTTGGGATCGTTCTGGGGTTGATTTCTGGTTATGCGGGCGGACGCATCGATGCCTTGATTATGCGCGTTGCTGATGTGCAGTTGTCTTTTCCAGCGATCTTGATTGCCTTATTGATTGATGGTGTTGCACGAGCCGTTGTTCCTGGGGACATGCATGAGGTGATTGCTTTCCCCGTGCTTGTAGGGGCGATCGCGCTGGCCGGGTGGCCGCAGTATGCACGCACGGTGCGTGGGTCGACCTTGGTCGAGAAGAATAGGGAATATGTTCAGGCTGCGCGGGTGATTGGGATTTCATCGCCTGTGATCATGTTTCGTCATGTCTTGCCGAATGTGTTGGGACCTGTTCTCGTATTGGCCACGGTGCACTTGGCGACGGCAATTATTACCGAGGCAACACTTTCTTTCTTGGGAGTGGGCGTACCTCCGACGTCGCCTTCCTTAGGCACTCTGATCCGGATTGGGAATGACTTTCTATTCTCGGGGGAGTGGTGGATCACAATTTTTCCGGGTGCTGCGCTGGTGTTGTTAGTGCTGTCTGTCAACCTATTGGGGGATTGGCTACGTGATGCCTTGAATCCCCGCTTAAGTTGAGAACACCTATGTCGAATATTCTAGAAATTAAAGAGTTGAGTGTTGAGTTTCCGACACGTCGCGGCACACTTAAAGCTTTGAACGAAGTGTCGTTTTCGATCGCAGCTGGAGAGGTCGTTGGCGTAGTCGGTGAGTCGGGTGCGGGCAAATCGTTGACAGGCGCCGCCATCATTGGTTTGCTTGAGCCCCCAGGACGTATTTCTGGAGGCCAGATCTTGCTTGAAGGACGACGCATCGATCAACTTCCTGATGAGGAGATGCGGCGTATTCGTGGACGTGAGATCGGAGCAATTTTCCAGGATCCGCTCACATCACTGAACCCGCTTTATACCGTTGGTCACCAGATTGCCGAGACGATCGTGACGCATTTGCCGATGACTTGGACGCAAGCGCGCAATCGTGCGATTGAATTACTAGAGTCAACCGGAATCCCCGCGGCACGCGAACGCATTGATCACTATCCCCACCAGTTTTCGGGAGGTATGCGCCAACGCGTCGTGATCGCCTTGGCTTTAGCCGCCCAGCCGAAGCTGATTGTTGCGGACGAACCGACAACGGCACTCGACGTATCGATTCAGGCCCAGATTATTGAGCTGCTGAAAAAGATGTGCCGCGAGCAAGGTGCGGCCGTAATGCTGATCACTCATGACATGGGTGTGATTGCGGAAACAGCAGATCGTGTGGTCGTCATGTATGCGGGCCGCGTTGCTGAGATCGGTAAAGTGCGCGATGTGATTCATTCTCCACGTCATCCTTACTCGGTTGGCTTGATGGGCTCTATCCCATCGATTCATCAGCATGTGGAACGCTTGGTGCAAATTGATGGCAGCATGCCTAGACTGACCGCGATTCCGTCTGGCTGCGCTTTTAACCCTCGTTGTCCTAAAGTCATGGATCGTTGCCGTCTAGAGCGCCCAGAATTACAGCAGTTGGGAACTTCTCAGGCTGCATGCTGGCTCCATTCAGCGCAGGAGGTTGCATGACAACCCAGCGAGCGTTGGTGGAAGTCAAAGATGCTGCGCGTTGGTTTGATGTGTCTGCGCCTTGGCTAGAGCGAGTCTTATCGCGCAAGCCGCGTACGCTCTTGCGTGCGGTCGATGGTGTGTCGTTCACGATCCGTAAAGGCGAGACCTTGGCTTTGGTCGGTGAGTCTGGTTGCGGTAAGTCGACCATTGCCCGGTTGTTGGTGGGTTTGTATCCTTTGACACAGGGAAGTATTTTGTTTGATGGGCAGCCGCTTTCAAATATGCAAGGGCGTGGTGGTCTGGCTCTGCGAAAGCGGTTACAGATGATTTTCCAGGACCCGTATGCAAGTCTGAATCCGCGCTGGCGCGTCGGGCGGATCATCGCAGAGCCGATACTCGCGCACACGACGCTGACTCCTGCTGAGCGCGAGGCGCGTGTTGATGCGTTGCTGACACAAGTTGGTTTGCATCCCTCCGATAAAAGCAGATTTCCGCATCAATTTTCCGGTGGTCAACGCCAACGCATATCAATCGCACGCGCTCTGGCGGTCAATCCAGAATTTTTGGTGTGTGACGAGCCTACTTCGGCACTCGATGTATCGGTTCAGGCGCAGGTCTTGAACATCATGAAGGACTTGCAACGTAATCTGGGCTTGACCTATCTATTCATCTCACACAATCTCGCGGTCGTGCATCATGTAGCGGATCGGGTGGGTGTGATGTATCTGGGGCGCATTGTCGAAATTGCGGATCGGGATACATTGTTCGCTGATCCTAAACATCCGTATACGCGGATGTTGTTGTCAGCGATTCCGGATATGACTGGTCAGGGTGGTTCGCGCACTCCCGTTGCGGGTGAAGTCCCTAATCCTTTGAATCCGCCGTCGGGTTGTACCTTCCATCCACGGTGTCCGTTTGCGCGCGAGCTTTGTAAATCAGAGGCTCCGTCGACTCAGAATTTCAAAGGCGTTGAGATTGCCTGCCATGGTGTGGTCCAAGGCTGGCCCATGCAGGTTTAGTACTTTCTGGGACTAATGAAGGGAGGGCGGCCGAGGTGGTTCGTCCGACTGCTCATCCGGATCTGACGCATCGTCGTCGCCAAGATCTTCGAGCAGCTCCAGATCGGGATCGGGCAAAGCTTCATCCGTCAAATCAAACGGCAGGAGTTCGGCGAGCTCCGTGGCATAGTCGAACTCGTCGCCATTTTGATCTAGTCTGACGAAACGCGCCTCAGGATCATCCGTGATTTGAATCGCCCAAAGATACTGACAGTCGTAGACTTCAGTATCCAAGTCCAGTCCGCCCCGGTTACCGACAAAGCGCGCACCAGGTCCGCCCATTTGCACATGGGTGGCTTTTTCGTCAGGGGTTTCATCCACGCCAAGGGGAATCGCAAAAATGACCCACTCCGCGTCGTCGTCCATTCCCACTTCTGCAAGTACCGATTTGCCCATGTAGGCACTCAGGCCGTCAGCCGTTTTACCCAGCATGGATAGTTCTTGTTCTGTAAAACGTAAGGCGTGGTCAGGAAGCGTCATTATTTCATTCAAGATTTGGGGGATCACAGGCACCATCATAGCCGTTTGACTCGGTCGAAGCAGTGCCAAGGACCTGCCTAAGCTCTACAATACGACATCTCTGTTCTATTCATCGATGGACTTATGGCTCAATACGTATACACCATGCATCGCGTGGGCAAAGTGGTTCCGCCCAAGCGCCAAATCCTGCGGGATATTTCTTTATCGTTTTTTCCTGGCGCCAAAATTGGTGTTCTCGGCCTTAATGGCTCGGGTAAGTCGACGCTGCTGAAAATTATGGCCGGTGTGGACAAAGAGATTGAAGGCGAAGCAGTACCCATGCCGGGGCTGAATATTGGATACCTTGAGCAAGAGCCAAAGCTTAATCCAGAACATACCGTGCGTGAGGCTGTCGAAGAAGGCTTGGGCGCTGTGATGTCTGCTAAAAAGCGACTCGATGAGGTCTACGCGGCCTACGCTGAGCCCGATGCGGACTTTGACAAGCTTGCTGCTGAGCAGGCCGAGCTTGAAGCCATCATTTCCGCTGCAGCCTCCAGTGGCTCGGATGATATGGAAACGCAAATGGAAATCGCAGCCGATGCCTTGCGTCTGCCACCCTGGGACGCGAACGTTGGCAAACTCTCTGGCGGTGAAAAACGTCGTGTCGCGCTTTGTCGCCTCTTGCTATCTAAGCCAGACATGCTGTTGCTCGATGAGCCGACTAACCACTTAGATGCGGAAAGTGTTGAGTGGCTCGAGCAATTCCTGGCTAAATTCCCAGGGACCGTCGTTGGTGTGACCCATGACCGCTACTTCCTAGATAACGCAGCAGAGTGGATTCTTGAGTTGGACCGCGGCCATGGAATTCCCTGGAAAGGCAATTACAGCTCGTGGCTAGAACAGAAGAATGATCGCCTGAAGCAGGAAGAAGCGAGTGAATCGGCACGGCAGAAGACCATCAAGAAAGAACTTGAATGGGTACGCCAAAACGCAAAAGGACGCCAAGCTAAAGCCAAAGCACGTATGACACGCTTTGAGGAATTGTCTTCGCACGAATATCAAAAGCGTAACGAAACACAGGAAATTTTTATTCCTGTGGCGGAGCGACTTGGAAACGATGCGATCGAATTTGTAAATGTGAGCAAAGCCTTTGGTGACAAGCTGCTCATGGATAACGTGAGTTTCCGTGTGCCACCAGGTGCGATCGTTGGCATTATTGGTCCGAACGGTGCGGGTAAGTCGACCCTCTTTCGTATGATCGCCGGGCAGGACACGCCCGACAGCGGAGAGGTCAAGATTGGCCAGACCGTCAAGATTGCTTTTGTTGATCAGTCTCGTGATGCATTGCCTGATGCAAAAACTGTCTTTGACTCCATTGCTGACGGAGCAGACCTATTGACGGTCGGGCGTTTTGAAATGCCTGCCCGCGCCTATCTGGGTCGCTTTAACTTCAAGGGTGCAGATCAGGGCAAGCAGGTCGGTCAGTTATCGGGTGGTGAGCGCGGTCGTCTGCACCTGGCCAAAACCTTGATCACGGGCGGTAACGTTTTACTGCTCGACGAACCGTCTAACGATTTGGATGTTGAAACCTTACGTGCCCTTGAAGACGCGTTGCTTGAGTTCGCGGGCTCGATCATGGTGATCAGCCATGATCGTTGGTTCCTTGATCGTATTGCGACACACATTCTCGCCTTTGAAGGCGACTCGCAAGTGGTCTTCTTTGATGGTAACTATCAAGAGTACGAGGCAGATAAAAAGCGACGTTTGGGCGAAGCCGGTGCAGCACCCAAGCGTATTCGTTATAAGGCCTTACGATAAAAATGAGTCGCCCACCCGCCGAGACGCGTAGTGCATTTGCGCATTTCCACCGCATTGAAACCCGCTGGAAAGATAACGATGTATTTGGGCACGTCAACAACGTGGTGTATTACTCTTACTTCGATACCGCGGTGAATGCGTTCTTGATCGAGCACGGTGTGCTCGATCTGCAGCGCTCGACGATTGTGGGGCTTGTGGCTGAAACGCAGTGCCGTTACTACAGCTCGATTGCGTTTCCCGACACAGTGTATGTTGGTCTGCGACTCGCCCATCTGGGAACCAGCAGCATCCGCTATGAGGTCGGTATCTTCAGAAACGATGATCCGGTTGCCTCAGCCCAAGGCTACTTTGTGCACGTGTATGTAGATCGCGAGAGCAATCGACCGGTACCAATGCCCGCGGCCTTGGTGAAGGCCGCGGAGCGACTGCGCGTCTAGCGCTGAGGCATTTCGATCTTGACTTCCAGAACTTCGAGACTGTCCTGACGTTCAAATTGAACTTTGATGTCGTCAGGATTGATTTTGACGTACTTTGAAATCACCGCCAATAGTTCTTTTTGTAGATCCGGTAGGTAGTCCGGTGATCCATGTGCGCCAACGCGTTCGTGTGCCAGAATGATTTGCAAGCGCTCTTTAGCGACGTTGGCAGATGTTTTTTTCTGACCGAGCAAGAAAGACAGAAAAGACATTATTTGCCTCCGAACAGACGTTTGAAGAGGCCGGGCTTCTCGTAGTCGACAAAGCGTAGCGGCTTTTCTTCTCCCAAGTAGCGGGCGACCACATCACGGTAGGCTTCCGATACGTCGGTCTTCTCGATATGAATCGCAGGCAGACCTTGGTTCGAAGCTTGCAGGACCGATTCTGACTCGGGAATCACGCCAATCAGTTTGATACGCAGAATATCTTCGATGTCTTTTAAGGACAGCATCTCGCCGTCTTCTACCCGCTTGGGGTTGTAACGGGTCAAGAGCAAATACTCTTTGATGGGCTCGTCACCTTTCACAGCGCGTTGCGACTTTGAAGCGAGGATGCCAAGGATACGGTCGGAATCGCGCACAGACGAGACTTCAGGGTTGGTCACAACCAGTGCATCGTCTGCGAAGTAGGCCGCAAGGAGCGCGCCTGTTTCGATGCCAGCTGGAGAGTCACACACGATGTAATCAAAGCCCATACCTTTGAGGTCGTTGATAACCTTTTCTACGCCTTCTTGTGAAAGTGCATCCTTATCGCGGGTTTGCGATGCCGGCAGGATAAAGAGGTTTTCAAGATTTTTATCTTTAATCAACGCTTGGTTCAACGTCGCTTCACCTTGAATAACGTTGACAAAGTCGTAGACAACACGACGTTCGCAACCCATGATTAGGT
>JBEDEU010000037.1:0-12289 GCA_041175585.1 Pseudomonadota bacterium
TGGTGAGCTTGATCGTTAAGCGTATTCTTTGACAGCTAACCGTGCAGCTAAAGTCGTGGGTACGTCAATCAACATGTCGAGCATCCAAAAAGACAGACCCTTGCCATGTGTGTCCAGATTGAGTGCATCGTTGACCCCGCCATCAAGAATTCCTTCCAGAACAAAGTTCATTGATTCGAGTTTAGGAAGCAAATAGCGTGCCACATTTTTAGGGTGGCGATAGCCAAACCATTCTGCTACGCGGGCCTCTGTCATTTGCTCGACAAGTAATGCATAGCATTCAGAGTCCCATGCAATCACGCTGATATTAGAGGTGTTGCCTTTATCTCCCGCACGGCTATGCGCGAGTTGGTAAAGCGGAAGCTTGACGGTGGCGCTCATGGAAGTTGCTCCTGAACAAAACTGTAGCCGCAAGGTACGGCCTCACGAGGGATAGTGCAAGACAATGTGTCTAGACGAGGGCGAAGTGAGGTGCGCACCCCACCGCCACCGGCAGGACCGCAACAATATAAAGAGGTCACATCGCGTAGAACTTTTTCTGCGATCTCTTTTTGCAAGTGCACACCTGCGACGCGCAAACGGACGTCGCGTGCCTCGGGCAACCCTTGTCGCATCAGTTCTCCGGCGTCATCACCAAAAATACTTACTGCACCAATCAAGTCGATGCGAAGCGGTAAGAGATGGCCGATACGTTTGCGTACTGTTTCACCGGCGAGTGCAGCGCGCTCGCGTGCCTGAAATCCCGCATAGGAGATTTCTGCTTCCGCGAAATAGCCATTGTCATAGCAAACGTTGACTTTCAATTCTGCAGGTCGCGCATGGCCAGTCACTCCTTCAACGCGAATACGATCTGGTCCTTCCGCTTGGATCGTCACTTCAGTAATGTCGGCTGTGACATCGGGCGTCAGATACTTTGCCGGATCGTGGACCTCGTAAAGAATCTGTTCGCGTCCAGTTCGATCGTCTACACGTCCGCCGGTGTTGTCGGCCTTAAACACCGAGAAGCTTCCATCTGCGCGTATTTCTGCGATTGGGAATCCGATCCGATGCATATCAGGGACCGGCTTTTGTCCCGGTACGCAGTAGTATCCACCAGAGACTTGCGTGCCGCATTCCAACATGTGACCTGCCATGGTCCCGCAGCCCATCTTGTGCCAGTCATCCATCGCCCACCCAAAGTGTGCAATTGCGGGGCCGAGGGTCAGAGACGGATCTGATACACGGCCGGTCACGACAATGTCAGCGCCGTCATTTAAGGCTTGCGCGATTTCATAGGCACCAATGTAGGCGTTTGCGCTCACGACACGCGATGGATCGATATCCGAGCCTAGCTTTTTAAGCAGAAACTTCAGCTGTTCGGGTTGCGTTAAATCGTCACCGTGCACCACAGCAATACGTGGCACACGTAAGCCTTGCATGCGTGCCAGTGCAAAGATGCGTTGCGCCGCGGCCTGGGGGTTCGCCGCACCGAAGTTACTCACAATCTGGATCTTGTGTTCGAGACAGCGTTTTAAGACAGGTCCCACCAGGTCGTCCAGCAGTGGTTCATAGCCCATCTTGGGATTTTTGCGCTTTTCAATTTGTGCTAGCGCCAGCGTGCGCTCAGCCAAGGTTTCGAAGTTTAGGACTCCGCCGCCAAGCGCAATTAATGTGTCGACGACTGGGCCCGCACCATCGGTCCGGTCACCCGAAAACCCGGTCGCACAGCCGACATAAAGCGGCTTATCTGTTTTGGTTTGAGGCATGAATAAGTTCCAGTGTGAATCAGCTTACGACGTTGATCGGCTTGCCTTCTACGAAGGCGTTCAGGTTGCCGAGGATGCCTTGCGTGAGTCTGGACATCCCGTCTTCGTTGGCCCAGGTGATGTGGGGAGTGATAATTAGATTAGGTAGGTGCATTTGCAGCAGAGGGTGTTCAGCCGCGGGAGGTTCGCTGGCTAGGACATCCAGTGCGACGCCACCGAGATGACCGCTTAACAGTGCGTCGCCTACGGCGGTCTCGTCAATAAGTGGGCCCCGGGCTGTGTTGATCAGCATCGCGCCTGGTTTCATCTGAGCAAGTTCTTTCGCACCAATCAGGCCACGGGTGTCAGGGGTTAGCGGGCAGTGAAGCGTGATCACGTCACTCTTGGCGAGAAGTTCTTCAAAGGAAACATAACCGGGCCGCACGGCTTTGGCGCCACGATGCTCACCGAACAGCACGTTCATTCCAAGCGCTTGCGCCAGGTTGGCAACCTCGGTGCCAATCGCGCCCTTACCGAAGATTCCTAGTGTTGCGCCCCTTATATTTAAAACTGGGGCGCCATGCACGCAGAAGTGTGAAGAGGTTGGCCACAGATGACGGCCCTCTGTTTGATAAAAATACAGGCCACGGCGTAAGGCAAAAATAAATCCAATAACGCCTTCCCCGACACTTTGGCGGGAGTAGCCGGGCACGTTGGATACGACGACGCCATGCGCACGGCATGCATTGAGGTCAATGCAGTCATAACCCGTCGCTGCGACGCAGACGAATTTGAGGTTGGACGCACCCGCAAGGACGTCAGCGGTGATTTTCACTTTGTTGGTAATGCAAATCTCGGCTGATCCGAGCGCTTGAATGGTCGCTTGGGCGCTCGGTGCAGTCGCGGGACAGTTCGTCCATTTTGTTGCCCAACTCGGCACAGGAAGCGGGCTCGGGATGGTGTCGCTATCTAAAAATACGATCTGCATGGTTAAACTTTGCTCGAATGTGGTCTGATATGCCCTGCACTATGGTGGCATGGCGTAGTTTTTTACATTAAATCACGCCAAATGACCTTTTATTTTGGTCTGATTGCTGCGATTAAGCTGTTTTTTATCTTCGGATGCCTGACATGAATGATTCATCGCTTGTTCCCGAGCCGTCGTCCCCCATTATTGCCTCCACACTGTACGGGCCGGGGGGAAGAGGACGCGCTGTAGAGGTCACACAGCTCAGTGACGCGCTCAAGGCGGACGGTTCTCTGTTGTGGGTAGGGTTGCGTGAACCATCAGCCAGCCTGATTGATGCGATTGTTGCGCAACTAGGTTTGGCGGCTGACGTCGGGCAGGACATGGCAGCAAATCACCGGGTCCCTAAGGTGATGGATTATGGGCAGGCAGTGCTTGTGGTTGCGATGACCGTTGAGGTACGCGGCACTGAAGGGTTGCCTGCTTTCGGCGAAACACAATTGCTAATTGGGCCAAACTACATAATTACGATGCGTCGCGGCGCGGTAGCGTCCCACACCGCCTTGCGACAGCGCTTGGAGAGTCGTCCCGACCAGCTCGCGCAAGGCAGCGCTTTTGTAGCTGCGGAGCTGCTTGACCTGCTGATCGACCGCTATAACCTCGCCAATGACATGTTCGAGAGAGCGGTTGAACCAATGGAGCAGGCGCTGATTCTGCGTGGGTTAGAGAAGCTAAAAGTTAGAAAGCTCTATCAGCTGCGCAGAGATTTCCAGCGAATGCACAACGCGATTGCCCCACTAGGCGAGGTTTGCCGACGCCTATCCCACCGCGAGTTTGCGCCAATCAAGGCTGACGCGCGCCCCTTGTTCTCTGACTTGGCAGATCGTGTTTACCGCGTGGATCGTTTGCTGGATAACCTGGGGGACGGGCTCACGTTTGCCTTTGAGGCGGGTATGCTGATTGAACAGTCTAAACAGACTGAAACAACCCGTCGTCTGGCCGCCTGGGCTGCGATTCTCGCAGTACCTACAGCTATCGCCGGCATATATGGAATGAACTTTGAGTACATGCCGGAACTCCAATGGAAATATGGCTACTTGGTTATCTTGGGTCTAATGGGTACGATTTGCGGGACTTTGTTTTATAAATTCCGTCAGGCTAAATGGCTTTGAGCGGATGGCTGTCGGTTGGATTGTTGTTTTTTTTTACAAATAACTTATAAATCAATAACTTAAATGCATAACATCGATAATAAAAGCAGTACTCGGGTTGGCGCAGTGCGCGCGCTTGCGGTAACAATGGTGGCCTTGACCTCAATCAGTCTCGGCGCCATCAGTCGCCCTGCAAGCGCACAAAGTGGGGGGCAATATGCACTGACTGGCAAGGTTGTGCAAGTTTCTGATGGGGACACGATTAACCTGCTTGTCGATAAGACCCAGCACCGGATTCGCTTGGCGAGTATTGATGCCCCTGAAACCAGTCACGGCAGTGATCGTCCCGGGCAGCCGTTTGGCGAGGCCTCGCGGAAAAATCTCGCAGACTATGTCGCGGGCAAAACCCTGACACTCACCTGTTACGAAAAAGATCATTACGGCCGAGATGTGTGTGATGTGCCGGCAAATGGCACCACTGCGAATCGCTTGCAGGTGCAGGACGGTATGGCCTGGGCAAACCAGCAGGCCAAAGGTAAGTTTCTGCGCGATAAAGCTTTAGTTGGCGTCCAGAATGATGCGCAAAAAAAGAAACTTGGCCTCTGGGCTGAGCCCGGCGCTGTTGCACCCTGGGAGTGGCGGGTTGTATGTTGGCAAAATAAAAAGTGCAAATAAAGAACATCTTCGCGACGATTGCGAGCTGTGCCACGTTGGTTGGCTGCGGCCCGCAGGGAATTGACTCGCCGATCAACAGCCCCTATGCAGCCGGGGCTGAGACGAAAAACGTCTTGTATACGGCGTTCACGCAACGCTCTCCTAAATACCTGGATCCTGCGCGTTCCTACTCAACGGATGAAACGCCATATACGTACAACATCTACGAGCCTCTGTATGGCTACCATTATCTAAAGCGCCCATATGAGTTGATACCTCGTACGGCACTTGAGGTTGCTGAGCCGATTTATGTTGATAAGCAGGGAAATAAACTAAGCGCAGACGCTGCGGCACAAGATATTGCGGAGAGTATTTACGACATCCCCTTGCGCAAGGGGATTCAGTATCAGCCCCATCCTGTTTTCGCACGTGAAGCCGATGGTCGTTATAGCTATTGGCCCCTTGCGCCAGAGCAGCTAAAAGATAAATTCGTGATGAGTGACTTCACGCAGCAAGGGTCGCGAGAGCTCACGGCACATGACTATGTGTATGCGATTCGCCGCCTCGCCAGCCCTCGTGTGGCCTCGCCAATTTTTTCAACCCTTGCGCAGCATGTTGTGGGAATGAAAGAGTATGGTGCCCGGCTGCGAGAAATAGATACGGACCTGCGTAAGGATGTGGCGGTTGGTTCGCGCGATTTGCCTTGGTTGGATTTGCGCAGTGCCGGTTTTTCCGGAGTGGAAGCTCTTGATGAGTACACGCTACGAATTCGCGTGAAGGGTTTGTATCCTCAGTTTAAGTACTGGCTGGCAATGACCTTCGTGGCACCGGTTCCCTGGGAAGCGGATCGCTTCTATAGTCAACCTGGAATGGCACAACGCAACTTGACGCTCAATAATTGGCCAGTTGGAACGGGTCCGTACATGTTGACCGAATCTATACAAAACCGTCGCCATGTCTTGGCGCGGAACCCAAATTTTCGAGGCGAACCGTATCCGTGCGAGGGTGAACCTGGCGATCGCGCCCGAGGCTTGTTAGATGACTGCGGCAAGATGACTCCATTTATTGATCGAATCGTCTTCAATATAGAGAAAGAAAGTATTCCCTTGCAAGGTAAGTTCATGCAAGGCTATTACGATGTGCCGCAGGTGGATCGTGGCGACACAGGTGTCGCAATGCTTGTGGCTGCATCCGACTCCACAGAGAAGGCTGCGCTTTATGCAAAGCATGGCATACAGTTGCCAACGACGGTTGAAGCACAAATGCAGTACTTTGGATTTAACTGGCGCGATCCGATAGTGGGGCGTGGTGATACACCTGAACAGCAGCTACGTAATCGTAAGTTGCGTCAAGCGTTGAGCATTGCCTTTAATTGGGAAGAGTTCGTTGCTATTTTCCAAAATGATCAGGCGCAGGTTGCGTATGGTCCGGTTCCGCCGGGCATCCTTGGCTATCAATCGGGTGTCTCGGGTATCAATCCTGTTGTCTATGATGTTGTTGATGGTAAGGCCCAACGCAAGTCTCTCGATCAGGCGCGACGCTTACTGGCTGAGGCTGGGTATCCGAATGGTCGGCATGTGACTACGGGCGAACCGCTAGTACTGTATTTTGATTCAGCGAGTGGCGCGGGTGGATCAAGTCCAACACTCGATTGGATGCGTCGACAGTTCTCCCAGATCGGTGTACAGCTTGATATTCGTGCGACAGACTACAACCGTTTTCAAGAGAAGATGGCCCGCGGTGTTGCACAGATGTATATGTGGGGCTGGGTTGCAGACTATCCCGATGCCGAAAATTTTCTCTTCTTGCTCTATGGCCCAAATGTGAAGGCGGAGAAAGGAGGGGAGAATGCCTCGAACTATGTGAATCCTGAATACGACGCGCTGTTCGAAAAAATGCGCGATTTGCCTGATGGTCCTGAGAAAGAGAAGGTCATCGCGCAAATGACAGAAATCGTTCAAGAAGATGCACCCTGGATGTTTGGTCTGTTTCCTAAGTCAGGCGGCGCCTTTCAGCAATGGGTAGGTAATGCCAAGCCCACGCAGATGGTACGTAATACCTTGCAATACATGAAGATCGACAGTGACTTGCGTAGCAAAAAAATTGCAGAATGGAATCCGCCTATATGGTGGCCGCTAATACTTCTTTTTGGTCTGATTGGTTTGTTGGTTTGGCCAGCCTGGCGAGCGCTTCGACAGCAAGCGCAACAGAATGCGATGGGCGACATAGCGGAGACATCGAAATGATCGGTTATGTGCTGCGACGGTTGTTGTATGGGGTCTTGATCTTAATTGGGGTCAATCTGTTCACCTTCGTGCTGTTTTTTGCCGTTAATACGCCGGATGACATGGCTCGGCTGGCTATCGGTGGGCAACGCGTAAGTGCCGATGCAATCACAAAGTGGAAAGCGGAACGGGGCTACGACAAACCACTATTCATCAATACGCAAGCCCGTGGTTTAGACCAATACACGGACACTATTTTTTATCAGCGATCAGTCCCCTTGTTGAAATTTGATTTCGGGGCCTCCGACGAGGGGCGAGATATCGGTCGTGAAATCGGTAAGCGGATGTGGCCAAGTCTTGCGCTAGCGATCCCGACATTCATACTCGGTCTATTGGTTAGTATCGCCTTCGCCTTGCTTTTGGTGTTTTTTAGAACAACCCATTTGGACTTTTGGGGGGTCGTGCTTTGCGTAGTGATGCTTTCAATCTCCGGTCTCTTTTACATCATCGCAGGACAATGGCTGTTCTCTAAAGTGTTGCGCTTGGTGCCTTACTCTGGGTTCGCAGGCGGTTGGGATGCACTGAAGTTCTTGGCTTTGCCTGTTCTGGTGGCTGTGATCGCGCGCCTGGGACCAGAGGCACGTTTTTTGCGTAGCCTCTTTCTGGAGGAGGTTGGCAAGGATTACGTGCGGACAGCGCGCGCAAAAGGTTTGAGCGAACGCGTTGTTTTGTTTAAGCATGTTTTGCGCAATGCCATGTTGCCGATTTTGACTGGTGCGGTCTCAGCGCTGCCCTTGCTGTTTATGGGCAGCTTGATCTCTGAGTCTTTCTTTGGGATTCCAGGGTTGGGCAGCTACACCATCGACGCCATTAGTGGACAGGATTTTTCGGTCGTACGCGCGATGGTGTTTCTTGGTGCCTCGCTCTATATCCTGGGGTTGATTTTGGCCGATATCTCTTACACCTTAGCTGATCCGCGGGTCAGGTTCGAGTGATCATGCCAAAATTTATTCTCCTCTGGACGGATGCTGCATTATTTGCTTTGGTTGCAGCAGTCATGGGCTACGCATGGCATGTTGCACGCTCGCGCACACTGCGCGCAACCTGGGGACGCGTCGCGCGCAATACGCCGGCGATGTGTTCAGCAGTTGTGTTGGCGTTGTTTGTTGTGGTTGGGTTATTTGACTCAATCCATTTTCAGCCACGGCTGCCCCCAGTGCCCGGTGCTACGACTTCAAGCCCAGTGGTGTATGCGCCAAAGGTTGTGTCATTGCTTGATGTGTTGCTAGAGGACACTGCATTTGTCAGACCTGAAAAGACCTACTCCTCGCCGCTTGCGTGGCAGCAGTACACAAAAGAAACCATTTTGCAGGAAGGTGGTGCTCCGGTGCGCGACTTTCCTCGTTTACGCTTTGGGGGGCGACATCTTGGCGAGCCTGAAGCCCAGTGGCTCCCCGATGTGCTCAAAAGGCTCGCAGTAGGTCTTGCTGGCGGCGCGTTGCTAGCCGGATTGCTCGTTGCGATACGCATGCTCTGCGTTAAGTCTGGCTCGCGCCGTGAATACTGGCGACAGATGCTGAGCGGTCGGACCGAGATTCCCTGGCGAGCCATGTTGTTGACCTCGACGATTGTTTGTTTGTTACTCGGAGCTGTAGTGGGATTGGCCTCTGGCTATCATGTTCTGGGGACCGATCGCACCGGTAATGATGTCTTATGGCAAGCATTAAAGAGCGTGCGCACTGCCTGGGTCATCGGTAGCTTAACCACGATTGCAATGCTGCCACCGGCACTTGCGTTTGGTATTGCCGCAGGCTATTTCAAAGGCTGGATTGATGATGTTATTCAGTACCTCTACACGACGCTGACATCGATCCCTGGCGTATTGTTGATCGCCGCGTGTGTGTTGATGATGCAGGTCTATATCGACACTAATCCAGGGCTGTTTCCAACCTCGGTTCAGCGTGCTGATCTGCGCCTTTTCTTGTTATGCATGATTCTGGGCCTGACAGGCTGGGCGGGGTTATGTCGTCTGCTGCGCGCGGAGTCGCTCAAGCTGCGTGAGCTTGAGTATGTGCAGGCGGCTCGGGCCTTCGGCATTTCTAATTTGCGCATTATGGCGCGACACTTGCTACCGAACGTGATGCATATCGTGTTGATCACGGTTGTGCTGGAATTCTCTGGATTGGTTTTGTACGAAGCGGTACTTTCTTATCTTGGTATCGGCGTAGACCCAAGCATGAATTCTTTTGGTTCGATGATCGAAAAGGCGCGCTTTGAAATGTCGCGCGATCCGATGATCTGGTGGAATCTGCTCGCGGCTTTTCTGTTTATGTTGGCGTTGGTATTGGCCGCAAACCTGTTTGCTGATGCTGTCCGTGAAGCCTTCGATCCGCGAACTCGATTATTCAGACGGCGTCGCCCGACTCATGGTCTAAGTCAAAACCCTGCCTCGGACGCTCACGACAAGGTGGCTTCTCTGGCGCACTCTCATGCATCTGTCGCCCAGCCCGTCTTGCAAGTCACTGGTCTTGATGTGTCGATCGACACGCAAGAGCGTTTTCAGCTTGCGGTTAAGGCTCTAGCTTTAACCGTACAGCGCGGCGAGACCTTTGCTTTAGTCGGTGAATCTGGTTCCGGAAAAAGTATGACAGCGATGGCTTTGCTTCGATTGCTGCCTGAGGCGCTGCGAGTAACCCGTGGGCGTGTTGTATTGGAAGGTACGGAGTTGCTTGGTTTACCCGAAGTGGCGATGCGGGACGTTCGTGGCGGTCGTGCCGGAATGATCTTTCAGGAACCTGCGACTAGTCTGAACCCGGTGATGCGCATTGGCCAGCAAATTATTGAGGCGATCGAGGCGCATACAGCGCTTCGCGGGCCTGCCGCGCGTGCGCGGGCGATCCAGTGGCTCGAGCGTGTCGGGATTCCGGAGCCTGCGCGTCGAGTGGATGACTATCCGTTTCAATTCTCCGGTGGGCAAAAGCAGCGTGTCATGATTGCAATCGCTCTTGCAGCTGAGCCAGAGTTGCTGATCGCGGATGAACCGACCACTGCTCTGGATGTGACCGTTCAGGCGCAAGTGTTAAAGCTCTTAGCCGATATTCAAAAAGAGCTCGGGATGGCAGTTCTTTTAATCACGCATGACTTAGCCGTTGTGAAGGATGTGGCAGATACCGTTGCCTTAATGCGTCATGGCGAGGTTGTTGAAACAGCTTCGGCGGAAAAATTCTTTCGTGCACCAGAGCATCCCTACGCAATTGAGCTGTTCGAGGCCATTCCAACCTTTAGTAAGCGCGGAAAACCGCTATCTGCTGCGGGACGAGAGCGTTTTTTGACAGCGCAGTCTGCTGCGTCGTCTGAGCCAGGCGTGCGTGCGGTCTGTTTGGCTGTGGAGGATTTGCAGGTTCGTTACTCGCTACGACAAGGTCTGTTACGTCGTGTGGTGGGGTACAACAATGTGGTGCAAGGCGTGAGCTTTGAGTTACGCGCTGGGGAAACACTTGCCTTGGTGGGTGGCTCAGGCTGCGGCAAGACAACGGTAGCTAAGGCGCTCCTTCGCCTACTTGACTCGAACGCCGAGGTGTCGGGTAGGGCGACCATAGGCGATTCAAATATCCTGACTTGTTCAGGGCGCACGCTTCTTGCGTTGCGCAGGCAGATCCAGATCGTTTTTCAAGATCCTTATGCGTCTCTCGATCCAAGAATGCGGGTGGGGGCCATTTTGCAGGAAGGCATTGAGGCCTTACGCCCAGAGTGGAGTCGTATCGAGCAAGCGCGTCGTATTGCATACTTGCTGGACAGAGTAGGTTTGCCGCGTGATGCATCGGATCGTTATCCACATGAATTCTCTGGTGGGCAGCGCCAACGTATTGCTATTGCGCGGGCACTTGCAGTCGAGCCTGCTGTCCTGATATTGGATGAGCCTACCTCGGCACTTGATGTGTCGGTGCAGGCGCAGATTCTTGATCTTTTGTCAGATTTACAGAAAGAAACCGGGATGGCGTATTTATTCATTACGCATAACTTTGGCGTGGTGGAGTATCTGGCAGATCGTGTTGCTGTAATGGACTCGGGCGTGCTGGTTGAACTCGGGGATGCAAAGCAGGTGCTCCAGGCACCTATGCATCGGATCACAAGAGAGTTGTTGGCAGCGGTTCCCCGACTTGATTTGGTGGCTTAGTCCTTCCTTGGTGGGGCCCTCCGGTATACTCAAAGACTTGTATTTCTCGGTTTTGCCTCAACATAGACGTTATGGGCTTAAAAGTTTTCGATCTGCAGTGTGCGAATAGCCATCTTTTTGAAGGCTGGTTCGGCTCGCATGATGATTATGATGCCCAGCAGGCGCGCGGTCTGGTGAGCTGTCCTATGTGTCAAGACACCACGATTACGAAACGGCTGTCTGCGCCACGGCTCAATGTCGGACATTTTTCAGACGTCCCTCCCGCTGCTGATACCCAGGCGCCTGCGGTGACTAGTTCGTCTAATGCAGTTGCGGTTTCCAATGAGTCGGGTCAGCTTTTGCAGTTGCAGGCGGCCCTGATGCAGCAGATGCGCGAATTCGTCAGTAAAACCGAAAACGTTGGTGACCGGTTTGCCGATGAAGCACGTCGCATACACGAGGGCGAGTCCGATGAGCGACCTATTCGTGGCACAGCTACACCGCAAGAGCGTGAGGCCTTAGCTGAGGAAGGTATTGCAGTCGTTGCCTTGCCAGAGTTTCTGGATACAGACCGTCTGCAGTGAAGTGTCGCCCTGATTGCGGTGCCTGTTGCGTGGCGCCTTCCATTACGAGCCCAATCCCCGGCATGCCGCATGGTAAGCCTGCAGGTGTTCCCTGTGTGCAGTTGTTAGCGGACATGCGGTGTGCCTTATTCGGTAAGCCTGAGCGTCCACATTTTTGCGGCGGCTTGCAGCCATCAGAAGAAATGTGTGGCACTGATCGAATCTATGCGATTGCCTGGCTCAACGAGTTAGAGCAAAAAACTCGACACAACTAGTTACAAAATTCTTGGTCGCTGACCTGTCTTTGTCCTGCTTTTGCCCTTGTTCTCGTCAATGTATTTACTTAAGATGTGGGCATGGAAAAACGCATCACGGTACTCGAAGTTTTAGCTCAACAGCACACTAAATCAATCGATCGTCTTGATCGGTCCATTACCGACCTACGCGCCGATATGGATCGTAGATTCTCTGAGGTTGGTCGCGTGCAGCACGAGTTTCGAGCAGACGTTGACAGAAGATTTTGCGAGGTGAATCGTACACAGCAAGATTTCCGTGCTGACGTTGACCGCAAATTTGTCTGGGTCATTGGTATGCAGTTTACGAGCCTGATCGCAGTTCTTGGTGCAATCGCCAAACTTGCCAATTTGTTCTAGTTTTGCATAGCAAAAAAATAGCTCCCTAGGGAGCTATTGTTTGATCAGCAAGTAATGTTTACATCACGCGGCTGCGGTATTCGCCAGTGCGTGTGTCGATTTCGATCTTGTCACCAATCGCGCAAAAAAGCGGAACTGGAAGCTCATGACCGGTGTTGATTTTTGCTGGCTTCATGACTTTGCCCGAAGTGTCACC
>JBEDEU010000038.1:0-12288 GCA_041175585.1 Pseudomonadota bacterium
GAGCGCGGTGATACACCGATGCAGGCTGCTTTGAAGGGTGCCTCGCAAATTGGTTTTACCCTGGTGTCGCTCACGCTATCGTTGATTGCAGTGCTGATCCCTTTGCTTTTTATGACTGAAGTGGTTGGCCGTTTATTCAGAGAGTTTGCAGTCACACTTGCCGTGGCAATATTGTTGTCCTTATTAATTTCGCTGACCCTGACTCCAATGATGTGTGCACGTCTGTTACGTGCTGGCGATCATGATCGTGCTGGGTGGCTGGCGCGAAATGTTCAGCAAAAAATTGACGGCTTAATCGCAATGTATGGCGTTGCCCTGCGCTGGGTACTTGCACGCCAAGGTTTAACACTGGTCGTCGCGCTCGGTACCTTCGTGCTCACGGCCTTGTTGTATGTTGGGATTCCCAAGGGATTTTTCCCCGTTCAGGATACCGGTTTGATACAGATTGTGACCCAAGCGCCGCAGAACCTGGCGTTTTCTGCGATGGCTGAACGACAGCAGTCGGCGGTTAAAACGATATTGCGAGATCCTGATGTAAGTAGTGTGTCCTCATTTATTGGCATTGATGGAGTCAATGAAACCGTCAATACTGGGCGGATACAAGTTGCCTTAAAACCGCATAGCCAGCGGCGTACGGATATTTCCGAAGTGTTACGTCGACTCCAGACCGAACTCGAGATGGTGGCGGGTTTGCAGTTTTATCTACAGCCGGTGCAAGACTTAACGGTTGAAGATCGTGTGAGTCGTACGCAATATCAATTGACGCTTGAAAGCGCAGACCCAGAACTGTTAAGTGTGTGGGTTCCAAAACTGGTAGATGTTTTACGCAGTAAGCCTGAGCTTGCTGATGTGATTGATGATATGCAAGAAGAGGGGCTCAATACCTTCATTGATATTGATCGTGATGCCGCAGCGCGGCTCGGTGTCTCTGCCGCAGCGATTGATGATGCCTTGTATGACGCGTTTGGACAACGTCAGATCTCAACGGTCTTTACCCAGTCGAATCAGTATCGCGTTGTGATTGAAGTGCCCGAGCAGTTTCGTCGCGACCCGTCGTCGCTTTCGAGCGTTTACGTAAAAAGTACAACAGGCAAGCCGATTGCCCTGACCAGTGTTGTAAAGGTAACAGAGGGACGATCGCCGCTTGTAATTAGTCGTCTCGATCAGTTTCCGTCTGTCACTATATCGTTCAACTTAAAACCGGGAGCGTCCCTGTCTAGTGCCGTGGACTCGGTGAATCAGGCGACAAAAGAAATTGGCTTGCCGCTAAGCGTACAGACACGCTTCCAAGGGGCTGCGCGCGCATATGAGGCTTCTTTGTCCAGCACGCTGTTTTTGATTTTGGCCGCCGTGATTACGATGTATATCGTGCTTGGTGTGCTGTATGAGAGCTTCATTCATCCGGTCACGATCCTCTCTACCCTGCCATCGGCGGCGATTGGTGCATTGCTCGCCCTGCAGTTGTCGGGCCGTGATCTGGACATGATAGGCATCATTGGGATCATTCTGTTGATTGGTATCGTCAAGAAGAATGCCATCATGATGATTGACTTTGCACTCGAGGCGGAGCGCAAGCTCAAGCTCTCTGCACGCGAGGCGATTGAGCAGGCGGCAATTTTGCGCTTTCGGCCGATCTTGATGACCACACTTGCTGCACTATTTGGTGCAGTTCCTTTAATGCTGTCGAGCGGTACCGGCGCCGAGTTACGCCAACCTCTCGGCTTAGTCATGGTTGGTGGGCTGATCGTCAGTCAGGTGTTGACGTTGTTTACGACGCCGGTGATTTATCTTTTCTTTGATCGCCTGCGGACGCAGCGTAAGCCAGTCCCCATTGGAGGGGCTGAGTAATGAGTCTATCTGGGCCGTTCATCGTGCGTCCGGTGGCCACGACGTTGATCTGGCTTGGAGTGGTGTTAGCGGGCTGGTTGGCGCACAGCCTTCTGCCCATCGCGCCACTACCGCAAATTGAATTGCCGTCCATTTCGGTGAGTGCAAGTATTCCCGGAGCGAGTCCGGAGGTGATGGCTGCCACCGTTGCCACTCCGCTCGAGCGTTCTTTGGGAACCATAGCGGGCCTAACCGAAATGACCTCTCGCAGTACGACAGGTCAGACGCGCATCACCTTACAGTTCGATTTGAGTCGCGACATTAGTCGTGCAGCAACCGACGTCCAGGGGGCGATTAACGCAGCACGCGCGATGATGCCGAGTGGGTTGCGCAATAACCCCTCCTATAAGAAAGCGAATCCGTCTGCTGCGCCCATCATGACCCTGGCGCTGACGTCTGCAACCTTATCCCAAGGTCAGTTGTATGACATCGCCTCGACTACGGTGCAGCAAAAGTTATCCCAGGTGCAGGGTGTGGGAGAGGTTCAGATTGGTGGCAGCTCGCTCCCTGCTGTCAGAATCGATCTCGACCCAGAAAAACTGACGCAGTATGGCGTGTCGCTTGAGGCTGTACGCACCGCGATCGCAGCGGCAAACTCCACGCGGCCGAAAGGATTTCTGGAGAACGACACGTTACGTTGGCAGATCGTTTCTAACGATCAGCTTTGGAAGGCGGCAGACTACCGTCCTCTGATTGTTGCCTGGCGAAACGGCGCAGCGGTGCGCTTATCAGACGTCGCTCAGGTCGAGGACTCGGTTGAAGACACTTTCAATATTGGATATTTCAATACGCAGCAGGCAATTTTGGTCCTTGTGCGCAGTGAAGCCAAGGCCAATATTATTGAGACAGTAGACCAAATTCGAGCTGATTTGCCGGTCTTGCGGGCGATGTTGCCAGCCGATGTGACGCTTGATGTTGCGCAGGATCGCACGCCATCCATTCGAGCGTCAGTGCGCGAGGCGGAGCACACGCTGGTGATTGCCATTGGCCTTGTGATGCTGGTCGTCTTGTTATTTTTGCGTAACTGGCGAGCCGCCCTGATCCCGACGGTTGCGGTACCGGTATCGCTAATAGGTACGTTCGGCGTGATGTATCTGGTGGGCTATTCGTTAAACACAATGTCCCTGATGGCGTTGATTGTCGCGACCGGGTTTGTTGTGGACGATGCGATCGTCGTTCTTGAAAATATTATGCGACATATCGAGCGTGGCGAACCCGTCAAGCGTGCTGCGTTGCGTGGAACACGGGAAGTAGGATTTACCGTGTTGTCTATGAGTATTTCTTTGATCGCCGTTTTTATCCCGATTCTCTTGATGGGCGGTCTGCCTGGACGACTGTTTCGAGAGTTCGCGGTGACTTTGTCGGCGGCGATCGTGATTTCGATGCTCGTTTCATTGACCTTGACCCCAATGATGGCCGGGCGCATGTTACGTCAGCAAGAAAAAACCGACGCACCGGCTCGTAAACCTGGCTTGATTGGACGTCTGCTTGATGCTGCGCTGAATTCCACCATCAGAGGCTATTCGCTCTCACTGGATTGGGCGTTGCGACATGGTCGCATCATGATGCTGTTGCTCGCTGCAACGATTGGACTGAATTTCTATCTTTACGGTGCCGTGCCGAAAGGTTTTTTTCCACAACAAGATACGGGTATGTTGCTGGGTTTTTTTTCGGCAGACGAGGGGACGTCTTTCGAGTCGATGAAGCCTAAACTTGACCGGTTCCGACAGATCTTGATGCGCGATCCAGCGATTAGTACGGTGACTGCCTATGCCAACGGTCGCGGGGGGAGTAACTTCAGTTTTCTAGCGGTACAGCTCAAGCCTTTTGCCGAGCGCAAGGTCTCGGTGCGAGAGGTCATTAATCGTTTGCGACCCCAGCTTGGTGGAAATCCCGGTGCGCGTCTGTTTTTAGTACCGCAGCAAGATATACGAATCGGGGGTAGGCAAAGTAGTTCGCAGTACCAGTACACCTTGATGGCAAGCGAGCTCGGCGACTTGAAAGAGTGGTTGCCCAAAGTCCAGGAAGCGTTAGCCAAGCTACCGGAACTCGTAGATGTTGACACAGATGTCGAAGACCGTGGACGGCAAGTCACCGTCTTGGTTGACCGTGACGCTGCGCAGCGGTTAGGCGTGTCGATGGCAAGCATATCCGCCGTGCTGAATAATTCCTTTAGTCAGCGGCAGATTTCGGTAATGTACGGCGCCCGTAATCAGTACCGTGTTGTCATGGGTGTCGCACCGCGATATGCGCAGGACCCTGACTCGTTGAATGATGTGTATGTTTTGAGTCAGACGGGTGAGCGGGTCCCGTTTTCTGCATTTGCGAAGTTTGAAGTGAGTAATTCACCTTTGAGTGTACGGCACCAGGGCTTGCTTGCAGCCGACACCATCTCGTTTGATTTGGCACCAGACGTTTCACTCGGGCAGGCAACTGCAGCCATCGATCGGGCCGTTGCAGAAATTAATTTACCAAGCGATCGTATACAAGCTGGCTTTCAGGGAACCGCCAAAGCGTTACAAAGCGCCTTATCGAATCAGCCTTGGTTGATTTTGGCGGCTTTGGTGACCATGTATATCGTTCTAGGAATGTTGTATGAAAGTACGATCCACCCCTTAACGATTCTCTCGACCTTGCCTTCGGCAGGAGTGGGGGCTTTATTGGCGTTGTTACTACTTAAGACGGAGTTCACGCTGATTGCGCTCATTGGTGTGTTTCTTTTGATCGGTATTGTGAAGAAAAATGCCATCATGATGGTAGATTTTGCCCTGGATGCACAGCGCCGACTTGGGCTTTCGCCACGCGATGCCATCCACCAGGCCTGCTTGACCCGTTTCCGTCCGATTCTGATGACAACTGCTGCTGCCATCTTTGGCGCGATGCCTTTGGTATTCGCCTCGGGTGCAGGAGTTGAGCTGCGCAAGCCCTTGGGCATTACGATTCTTGGGGGTTTGCTCGTTAGCCAGTTGCTCACGCTTTACACTACACCTGTGGTCTATCTTTATCTGGATCGGTTCCGTCTGTGGATGCTTAAGCGACCATGGGCCAAACCTCAAGAATGATGAATATTGTTTTCGTGCGCGCAAGTCTGACGCTGCTGCTGGCAATTGGGTTGACCGGGTGTATGGTCGGCCCTGACTACGTACGACCCACGATTGATGTGGGGGTGCAGTTCAAAGAGTCGCCAGGCTGGAAGCTTGCGCAACCAGGATTGGCAAGTGCACCGCGCGAGCCGTGGTGGTTGATGTATCGGGATCCGACGCTGACGCAGTTGATGCAAGAACTGAATGTGTCGAACCAGAATATCGCTTTGGCTGAAGCGCGGTTTCGGCAAGCGGTTGCAGTCACGCAGGGCGCACGCGCTCCCTTGCTGCCAACCATTACTGCTACGGGGAGTGCGACACGGGCAGGGGCTGGGGCTGGAAGCTCGACATCCGCTTTTAGTACGAGTGCATCGAACAACTCGTACGGCTTCGGTGCGCAGGCTGCATGGCAGATAGATATATGGGGAAGCATACGTCGAAATATCGAATCGACCGATGCGACAGAGCTTGCGTTGGCAGCGGATGTCTCAGGCGCACGCTTGACTGCGCAAACGGCCTTGGCGCTTGCGTACTTACAAGTACGTGTGCTGGATGAGCAACGCCGCTTGTTGACAGCAACGGTTGACGCTTATCAGCGCGCGTTGAAACTGACTCAAAACCGCTATAACGCGGGGATTTCCGGGCAGGGTGATGTATCGGTTGCGCGTACACAGTTAGAAAGTACCCGTGCACAATTAATCGATCTTGAGCAGCAGCGCGCAATCTTTGAAAATGCTGTGGCGGTCTTGCTCGGACGAGCGCCTTCGACTTTTGCGATTAAAGCGGAAAAGATCCCGCTTGTGCCGCCGGTGGTCCCCGTGGGCTTGCCTTCAGAGTTGCTCGAGCGTCGCCCTGATGTTGCAGCCGCTGAAAGACGAACTGCTGCCGCGAATGCGCAGATCGGCGTGGCGACAGCTGCCTGGTTTCCGAACCTGACTTTGAATGCTAATGCCGGGTACCGCAGCAACGATTTGACGCAATGGTTTACGGCACCTGCTCAGTTTTGGGCTCTTGGGCCGCAACTGGCCGCACTGATTTTTGATGGTGGCGCGCGTCAGGCTCAGATCAATCAGACGCGTGCACAGTTTGATGCGCAGGTGGCGATCTATCGGCAAACTGTGTTGACCGCGCTGCAGGAAGTTGAGAACGCGATGGTGCAAATGCGCGTGTTCGAACAAGAGGAGGCTGTGCAGCGCTTAGCTGTGCAGTCAGCACAACAGTCGCTGCGATTGGCCCGTAACCAGTATGACCAAGGGTTGATTGATTATTTAAGTGTAGCTGTGCTGGAAACCACAGCACTCAATAACGAACGCACTTACATCACCCTAGTTGGTAATCGGTTCGCGGCGAGCGTGCGCTTGGTTGCGTCGCTAGGTGGTGGTTGGTCGGCAGAGGATCTTAAACGTTTGGATGACTCAGGTAATCCAACGACGCAGCCCAGCAAAGCCGTGCCCACCAACTGATTTCGCCTGCGCAAGTGTATCGGCAGATTGCCCGCCGAGCGCGTAGACGGGCAGGCCAGCTTGTTGATTCAGGCGTGCAAACTCTTCCCAACCGATGCCAGGATGACCTGGATGTGAGGCCGTTGGCAGAACGGGTCCCAGCACTGCAAAATCCGCTTCAAGCTTGCGCGCATGCTCAAGCTCTGAAAGCCCATGTGTCGACATGCCAACAAGATGTCCCGCAGGCAGTTCTGGACGAGCACTAAAGCCTTTGGCATCGGCTGCGCGCAAGTGCACGCCGTGACCTTGTGCCCACCATGCTGAAGGGTGCACGCTGTTGACCACAACGCGCGCCCCGGCTGTGTGACATTGCGTGAGAACGTCATCAAAAGCAGTTTTTAAACTAGTGCTTGCTGGGCCGTCTGGCCAGCCAGGCTCGCGCCACTGCAAAAGTTTGACACCCTCTTTAAGGCCTTGCGCCAAACGTTGTTTGAATGCGGCCAGACCCTGGGGTGACCCCACGCTTGAAATGGCATAGACCTCTGGCAGGTTCAGCCAGCGCAGGGGCGGGTAAGTTGCGGGCAATAATTTTGGAACATCGAGTGCTTCGGTCAGGGGCACCCAGCGCAGAAGCTGTCCTTCTAGACCTTGTGGTTCGCCATCCCAACCGGTGACGCGACAGAAGGCAAGTCGCACCGTTGTGGTGGGGTAGGTATGCACGTACGTGACCCAGGGCGTGGCGGTGTGTATCTGTATGCCGAGCTCTTCGTGCAGTTCACGTGCGAGGGCCTGCATCACGGATTCGCCCGGCTCTAGCTTGCCGCCGGGCAGTTCCCACCAACCTGGCCATGGTTTGTCTGCAGGGCGATTGCCCAACAAAACCATGCCATCGGATCGCAGCAAGACACCCACTGCGACATCGACAATTTTTTCAGGCATGCCGAGCGGCCCAGTCCCGAGAGAAGTGCCAGGCAACTCGGCCCGAACGTGAGCCACGTTCAAGCGCCCATTGCAATGCCTCAGTGCGTGCCTCAGCGATGCTCTGCTTCGAACAACCAAGTGTTTCAAGCCAATGTGCAACGATGTCCAGATAATCGTCTTGCTTGAAGGGGTAGAAAGACAGCCAAAGTCCAAAGCGCTCGGAGAGCGAAATTTTTTCTTCGACCGTTTCACCAGGATGCACCTCACCGTCGGCCTGGTGTCGCGCAGCAAGGTTCTCACTCATGTATTCGGGCATGAGGTGCCGGCGATTTGAGGTGGCATAAATCAGTACGTTGTTCCCGCTCGATGCGGCTGATCCGTCTAGAACTGATTTCAGTGCTTTGTAGCCAGACTCGCCTTCTTCGAAGGAAAGGTCATCACAGAAAACGATAAACTTTTCTGGGCGCGATGCGACCAGATCAACAATGTCAGCGAGGTCACCGAGATCTGCTTTGTCGACTTCAATCAAGCGCAAACCCCGATCGCCGTAACTGGCCAGCATGGCTTTCACGAGCGAGCTTTTGCCTGTGCCGCGTGCGCCGGTCATCAGCACATTATTGGCGGGCTTGCCTTCGACAAAATGACGCGTGTTGCGGTCGATGATGTCCTTCTGGCGTTCGATGTGCTGCAGATCTTCGGGATTAATCAATGACACGTTGGCGATTGCATCCAGCCATCCATGCGAGGCCCCACGCTTGCGCCAGCGGTAGGCATGCGCCTCCCAGTTGATTGGGGGTGGTGCAGGGGGCAGCCACGCTTCGAGTTGCGCCAAGACCCGTGTGGCACGAGCCAAAAGATCGGCCATAGGTACGGTATTTTCAGTGGTAGGTTTCATTTTGAATCAAGAACGGTAATCGGCGTTGATGCTGACGTACTCATGCGAGAAGTCGCAGGTGTAAACGGTTTCGGTCGTATTGCCGCGGCCAAGCGCGATACGCACCAGGATTTCTGGTTCCTTCATCACGCGCTGACCATCGGCTTCCTGGTAAGACGGATTGCGGCCGCCTTGCGTGGCGACCAACACATCGCCGAGCCATAGTTTGACGCCACCGACATCGAGGTCACTGATCCCCGCGTAGCCGATTGCTGCCAGGATACGACCGAGGTTTGGGTCGCTCGCGAAAAACGCTGTCTTGACCAAGGGTGAGTGCGCGACCGCGTACGCGACTTGCAGCGCCTCGGCCGATGACTTGGCCTCTTCTACCCGGATCGTCATAAATTTTGTGGCGCCCTCGCCATCTCGCACAATTTTTTGCGCGAGATCAGTCGCGGCTGCAGCCAGTGCTGCCTTGAGTGCCGCATACTGGGGATGTGCAGCGCTGTCGACCATCAGGCCGCTTTTGCCCGTGGCGATGACGATGAAGGAGTCGTTGGTCGATGTGTCACCGTCAATTGTGATGCGATTGAACGAGACATCTGCGATTTCACGGGCCAGTTGATTCAGCAGAGGTTGCGCAATGCCGGCATCGGTCGCGAGATAGCTCAGCATCGTGGCCATGTTCGGGCGAATCATGCCGGCGCCTTTGCTAATTCCTGTCAAAGTGATCGTTTTACCGCCTAACGTGATGCGCTGCGAATGAATCTTGGGCAGCGTGTCTGTGGTCATAATGCCGTGCGCAGCGGAGACCCA
Source organism: Pseudomonadota bacterium (assembly GCA_041175585.1). GTDB lineage: Bacteria > Pseudomonadota > Gammaproteobacteria > Burkholderiales > Burkholderiaceae_B > Zwartia. The sequence continues at coordinate 9,024 of JBEDEU010000038.1, forward strand.
GTTGTTTGTACTCAGGTTCTTTAACGCTGCAGGCAGACCCGCTTTAATTCGGTCAACGGGCAGGGGTTCAAGAATGACCCCGGTGGAGAACGGCAGGATTTGATTGCTCTGCAAGCCCATAAGCTTGGCCAGCGCATCACAGGTTTCATTAGCGGCCTTTAGACCTGGTTCGCCCGTGCCTGCGTTGGCGTTGCCCGTATTAATCACGAGAGCCTGAATCTGGGCGCCAGCGCCCAGATGTTCTTGGCAAACCAACACCGGTGCTGCGCAGAAGCGATTGCGGGTGAACACCCCAGCAACCGTTGAACCGGGGCTCAGTTTAAAGACGGTCAGATCGCGTCGGTCCGCTTTGCGGATGCCGGCTTCGGTTACACCGATTTCGACGCCGGGGACAGGATAGACAGCGTCATCTTTTGGGATATGCAGGTTAACGGCCATGGTGGGTCACAGGGTAGAGTGAACAAAACGCAATTATCACCTGTTTTGAGACCGGGTATACCACTAGGGTTGCTGAACCTGGTTACTGGCTTGGGATGGCAAAAAGCAGCTCACCTGCTACTATTTGCGGTGACGAATTTTGCCCGTGCCAGGTCCAACTGCCGGGCCTTAAACACCTTGGAGACCCAGAGATGCGCCTGATAAAAAAACTGTTTGCCGCTGCCGCGTTGCTGCCCTGTTTAGTCTTTGCCCAAACCCCGATCAAAGTCGGTATTGCCAACGATCTCTCCGGCCCCTTTGCAGCCTTGGGTGCTGAGGCACGTGACGGCTTCAATTTGGCCATCAAACAGTTGGGTGGAAAGCTAGGCGGGCAGCCTGCCGAGTTTATACAGGCAGATATGGGGGGTAATCCTGACCAGGCGCGCCAGCTGGTCAGCCGTTACATCCAGCGCGACAAAATTGATTTTTTCACCGGTCCAATTGGGTCTAACGTTGCCCTTGCCGTGGGCCCAGCGCTGTTTGCCGCAAAAGTGCCTTACCTGTCGAACAATCCAGGCCCCAGTCAGTTTGCGGGTGCGCAGTGTAATGACTACTGGTTTGGCGTGTCCTACCAGAACGACGCTTTTCATGAAGCGGCCGGTAAAGTGGCTGCCGACCGCGGCTTTAAGAAAATGGTCATCATGGCCCCAGACTATCCTGCAGGTAAGGATGCGTTAAACGGCTTCAAGCGTGGTTACAAGAATGCGGTGAGCCAGGAGGTTTACACCAAGCTTGGTCAAATCGATTACGCCGCAGAGCTTGCACAGATTCGTGATGCCAAGCCAGATGCGATTTACATCTTCTTGCCAGGCGGCATGGGCATTAACTTTATTAAGCAATTTGTTTCGGCTGGTTTAAACAAGACCGTCAAAATCGTGGGCCCTGGCTTCTCGGCAGACGAGGATGTGATTCGTGCGGTGGGTGAGCCGATGATCGGCATGTTTAATACGGCCCAGTGGGCGCATGATCTGGACAATGCGCAGAACAAAGCGTTCGTGGCGGCCTTCCGCAAGGAATACAACAACCGTCAACCTTCGGTTTACGCCGCACAAGCGTACGACACGATCATGGCCATGGATGCTGCTGTCAAAGCAGTCGGCGGTAAAGTTGCTGATCGTGCTGCAGTCGTTGCTGCACTCAAGAAGGCTGACTTCCAATCGGTTCGTGGTCCCTTCAAGTACGGCGTCAACAACTTCCCGATCCAGCCTTACTACGTGCGCGTGATCGAAAAGGCTGCAGACGGCAGCATTACCAACAAGCTGGTCGGTAAGGTGTTTGACTCTTACCAGGACGTGTACGTTGGCGAGTGCAAGAAATAAAACCGTATAAACCGGCTGTTGTCTTGATATGAGCGCGACACTGATCGCCGAGCAGTTGCTAAACGGCTTACAGTTCGGTTTGATGTTGTTTCTGATTGCGGCGGGCCTGACGCTTGTATTTGGGATTCTCGATATCCTGAATGTGGCGCATGGCTCGTTGTACATGGCGGGCGCCTATGTTGCCGCTCAGACCATGCAGGCCACACAATCCTTTTTGCTTGCCGTCGTTGTTGCTGCGATGGTGACAGGACTGGTTGGCTTGATTATTGAACTTGTGTTGATACGGCGCCTGGTCGTGCGCGATCACTTAGCGCAAGTGCTTGGCACCTTCGCGATTATTCTGATCGCTAACGATGTCGTGAAGATGATTTGGGGGCCTGCTCCCGTCATGATGAGTATGCCTGCGGCGCTTTCTGGGCCTGTGCATATCTTGCCCGACATGCTGTATCCCGCGTATCGGCTTCTCATTATTGCGGTGGGCCTTGCGGCAGCGCTCGGTCTGTATCTATTTGTCACGCGTACGCGTGCTGGCGTGCTGGTGCGCGCCGGGGCTTCCAATCGGCAAATGGCTACCTTAATGGGCGTACGTGTGCCCCTGTTGTTTTTGGGTGTGTTTGTTTTGGGTGCAATGTTAGCCGCCTTGGCGGGTGCAATGCTTGGCCCTGTGACTGCCATTCAAGCCGGGATGGGCGAGCAAATTCTGATCTTGGTGCTCGTATGTATTGTGATCGGGGGCATCGGCTCGATTCGTGGCGCATTTGTGGGTGCGCTGTTGGTAGGATTTGTTGACACAGCTGGCCGGGCTTTTTTGCCTACCTTGCTGAAAACATTTTTCTCACCTGCGGTTGCCTCCAGTGTTGGCCCGACTCTGGCGGCGATATCAATTTATATTTTGATGGCAGTTGTGCTGGTGTTTAGACCTGCTGGTTTATTCCCGGCGCGCGGATGATGATGCAATCGCTTTCTTCTCGTCTGCCTTGGCTATGCCTCATTTTATTGATTGCATTCCCACTTGTCGCGCCGGCGCTGAATCTTGATTTCTATGTCTCCTTCGTTCGTCGTGTGTTGATTTTTGCACTGGCGGCAAGCAGCCTGAACTTTATCCTTGGATATGGCGGGATGGTTGCGCTTGGCCATGCTGCTTTCTTTGGTGCGGGGGCCTATGTCGCTGCGATTCTGTCGACACAAGGTATGCAGCAAGCTTGGCTGGCCTGGCCAATTGCGATGCTGGTCTCTGCTGTACTGGCTTTGATCGTGGGCTTGGTTTCGTTACGCACCCGTGGGGTGTACTTCATCATGATCACGCTCGCGTTTGCGCAGATGGTGTTTTATTTGTTCATTTCGTTACGCCAATACGGTGGTGAAGATGGCATTAACTTGCCAGCACCCTTGCAGTTGCCCGGATTAAATTTGGCCAACGATATGACCTCGTACTATGTGGTGCTTGCAATTGTTGTGGGATGTCTTTG
>JBEDEU010000039.1:0-12274 GCA_041175585.1 Pseudomonadota bacterium
TGACCCTGGATTACGGCCCCTATGGATTCATGGACGCCTTTGATGCCAAGCACATTTGCAACCACACCGATGCACAGGGGCGGTATGCCTGGCACGCGCAACCGGCTGTAGCGCACTGGAATCTATATCAGCTGGCCAACAGTCTTCATGTGATTGTGCCTGATGCAGATGCACTGCGTGGGGCGCTGGACGCGTTTGAGCCGACTTTTCTTCAAGCGATGCAGACACAGCTGAGTTTGAAGCTCGGTCTGGGCGCATGGCAACCCGGTGATGAAGTGTTGATCGACGATTTGTGGTCGCTCATGCAAGAGAATCGGGCGGACTTTACGCTTTCTTTTAGGCAATTAGCCCACGCACCAGGTCTTGGTAGTGGTGACCTTGCGCGCGTTATTCAGGATTTGGGTGGTACTGTCAGTCAGGATATCGCCCCATTCATTGACCTATTTATTGATCGGGAGGCCGCTTCGGCTTGGCTCGAGCGGTATCGACAGCGCGTGCACTCCGATGGGGCGCTAGAAAAGGATGCCCGTATCGATTCGATGCTTTCGGCCAACCCGCTTTACGTTTTGCGCAATTACCTGGCGCAGAGAGCCATCGAAGCGGCGCAGAACGGCGATTTCAGTGAGGTTGGCGCATTGTTTGAGGTTTTGCAGGATCCATTTACCTATAAGGTTGGCAAGGACGCTTATGCGGCGCAGCCCCCTGCTTGGGCGACTAAAATCGAAGTAAGTTGCTCGTCCTAGTGCCATAATTCGATATCACCCACAGGTTTGTACGGTTTACATATGTCTGGCAACACTCTTGGTTCCCTGTTTCGCGTCACCAATTTTGGTGAGTCTCATGGCCCGGCGATCGGCTGTGTTGTCGATGGCTGTCCTCCGGGGCTGGCCTTATCTGAAGAGGACATACAGCTCGAGCTAGATCGACGCCGTCCTGGTACCTCACGGCACGTGACGCAAAGGCAAGAGACCGACCGCGTTGAGATTCTGTCTGGAGTGTTCGAGGGCCACACAACCGGGACCCCGATTGGCTTACTCATCCGCAACACGGACGCACGTAGCAAGGATTACAGCAATATTGCGGAAACCTTCCGCCCCGGACATGCGGATTACGCCTATTTTAAAAAATACGGCATCCGAGACCCACGCGGTGGCGGGCGTTCCTCCGCGCGCCTGACTGCACCGACTGTCGCCGCGGGCGCGATTGCTAAAAAGTGGCTAAAAGAAAACTTTGGTACCCAGGTTCGTGGCTATATGTCGGCCCTGGGACCGATCGAACTCGATTTCGTGAGTTGGGATCATGTGCCGACCAATCCATTTTTTGCGGCTGACTCCGCACGGGTTCAGGAATTGGAAGATTACATGGACGCGCTTCGTAAGGCTGGCGACTCAGTCGGTGCACGTATCGAAGTGGTGGCTGAAGGGGTGCCCGTGGGGTGGGGCGCGCCGATTTATGATCGACTTGACGCGGACATCGCCCACGCAATGATGGGATTGAACGCCGTGAAGGGCGTCGAGATTGGTGCGGGCTTTCGTAGCGTAGCCCAGCGTGGGTCCGAGCATGGCGACGAAATGACGCCTTCCGGGTTCCTAACAAACAACGCCGGTGGCATTCTGGGCGGCATTTCCACCGGACAGCCGGTTACCGTCAGCGTCGCCATCAAGCCAACCTCCAGCATACGAACTGAGCGCCGGTCCGTCGATAAGGCCGGAATGCCGGTGATGGTTCAGACTCTTGGCCGGCATGATCCGTGCGTGGGTATTCGGGCAACTCCTATTGCAGAGGCCCTACTGGCGCTAGTGCTTGCAGATCATGCACTCCTAGATCGGGCGCTCTGCGGGTCCGTTTCGCGAAGCTAACCGCGAGGGCTTGGTCGCCAATAGCCGGTTATCCCTATGGCATAATCGAACGCTAAATTATTACCACTCGACAGTGACTGAACTAGAGACAACGTCATGAAAAAAACACTTTACGACAAACTGTGGGATGCCCATGTGGTCCACGAAGAGGCCGATGGCACCACAATCCTGTACATCGACCGCCATTTGTTGCATGAAGTGACTAGCCCGCAAGCGTTTGAAGGGCTGGAGTTGGCTGGCCGTAAATTGTGGCGCTTGAATGCCAACCTTGCGGTGGCAGACCATAACGTTCCCACGGTGGACCGCAAAGAGGGCATCACTGATCCTATTTCTAAACTCCAAGTTGACACGTTGGACGCTAACTGCGAAAAGCACAACGTGATTGAGTTCAAGATGAATGACTTGCGTCAAGGTATCGTGCATGTCATCGGACCAGAGCAAGGTGCAACGCTTCCTGGCATGACGGTGGTCTGTGGTGATTCGCATACTAGTACACATGGCGCCGTCGCTGCACTCGCGTTTGGTATCGGGACATCTGAAGTTGAGCATGTCATGGCGACCCAAACGCTACAAGCCAAGAAGAACAAAAACATGTTGGTGCGTGTCGAAGGCACCTTGCCTGTTGGCTGTACAGCGAAAGACATCATCTTGCACGTCATTGGCGTGATTGGAACCGCAGGCGGCACGGGCCACGCAATTGAATTTGCGGGCAGCGCTATCCGCGACCTTTCAATTGAAGGTCGTATGACGCTTTGCAATATGTCGATCGAAGCAGGCGCTAGATCTGGCATGGTTGCGGTTGATCAAAAAACTATTGATTACTTTGTGGGCCGTCCTTTCGCGCCAAGCGGCGCACTGTGGGATGCCGCGGTCTCCTATTGGAAGACTCTGCGTTCCGATGATGGCGCCCATTTTGATCGTGTTGTCGATATTGATGCCAAGGAAATCTCGCCTCAAGTCACCTGGGGAACATCTCCAGAAATGGTGCTGCCAGTTACTGGTCGCGTCCCCGATCCTGATCGCGAGAAAGACGAAATCCGTCGTAGCGGCATGGAACGCGCGCTGGAGTACATGGGCTTGAAGCCCAATACTCCGATCCAAGATATTAAAGTTGATCGTGTGTTTATAGGCTCGTGCACTAACTCGCGTATCGAAGACTTGCGCGCTGCGGCAGCTGTTGCACGCGGCAAGCGTGTGGCGAGTAATGTTCGTCAAGCCATGGTTGTTGCAGGTTCGGGCCTAGTCAAGGCGCAAGCCGAACGCGAGGGTCTGGACAAAATTTTTATCGAGGCAGGGTTTGAGTGGCGTGAGCCGGGTTGCTCGATGTGTCTTGCCATGAATGCCGACCGCTTAGAGCCGGGCGAGCGCTGCGCTTCAACTTCGAATCGCAACTTCGAAGGGCGTCAAGGGCAGGGCGGACGCACACACCTTGTTAGCCCTGCGATGGCCGCTGCAGCTGCCGTAGCCGGCCACTTTGTCGACGTACGTAACTTTCGGTAATCATCATGGACGCATTTACAACACACCAAGGCCTCGTTGCCCCACTAGATCGTGAGAACGTTGATACCGATCTCATTATTCCAAAACAGTTTTTGAAGTCGATCAAGCGAACTGGTTTCGGCCCGAACTTATTCGATGAGTTGCGTTACCTCGACCACGGCGAGCCGGGTATGGATAACGCAAAGCGTCCATTGAATCCAGATTTCATTTTGAATCACTCCCGCTACCAAGGCGCCTCTATTCTGTTGGGTCGTAAGAACTTTGGTTGCGGTTCGAGCCGGGAGCATGCGCCGTGGGCACTCGCGCAGTATGGTTTCCGCGCAGTGATCGCACCTTCGTTTGCGGATATCTTTTTTAACAACAGCTACAAGACGGGCTTCTTGCCCATCGTCTTGTCAGAGCTCCAGGTTGCGCGCCTGTTCGACGAGGTCCGTGGTTTTGTAGGCTACAAGTTAACTATCGATCTTGAAAAGCAAGTCGTGATTGCTCCAGACGGTCGCGCGATGGAGTTCGATATCACACCTCACCGTAAATACTGCTTGTTGAACGGTTTGGATGAGATCGGTTTGACGCTGCGTAAAGAAGAAAAAATTCGGACGTTCGAAGCAGAGCGCTTGGCGCGCCATCCTTGGTTAGATGTCGTTCCGATCGTCCGTTAACTCTCTTATAAACGGGCCGGATTTCCGGCCCAATATTTTTGGATGTACAGATCATGACAAAAAAAATTGCGGTGCTGCCTGGTGATGGCATCGGTTCCGAAATTGTCGAACAAGCCGTCCGAGTATTGCAGGCGTTGAACTTGCCCCTGGAAATTCAGCACGCTCCGGTTGGTGGCACAGCGTATGACTTGCATGGACACCCTTTGCCACCCGCCACGCTCAAGCTTGCGCAGGAGTCCAATGCAGTACTTTTTGGCGCGGTAGGCGATTGGAAATACGACAAGTTGCCTCGTGAGCACCGTCCTGAACAAGCGATTCTCGGTTTGCGGAAGTCCATGGGTTTGTTCGCTAACTTACGTCCAGCTATTCTGTATCCGGAACTCGCTAATGCGTCGTCGTTAAAGCCAGAAATCGTCTCCGGCCTGGATATCCTCATTTTGCGCGAACTAACAGGCGACATTTACTTTGGATCGCCCCGTGGGATCCGCACGGCCCCTGACGGTCCGTTTGCGGGAAGCAAAGAAGGCTTCGACACGATGCGCTACGCCGAGCCAGAGATTCGGCGAATTGCTCACCTCGGATTTCAGGCTGCCCAAAAGCGTAATCGCAAACTCTGCAGTGTTGACAAGGCGAACGTCTTGGAGACCTCACAGCTTTGGCGTGACACAGTCATCGAAGTGGCAAAAGAGTACCCAGATGTTGCTTTGACCCATATGTATGTTGATAACGCAGCGATGCAATTGGTGCGCGCGCCTCGCGAATTCGATGTGATTGTGACGGGCAATTTGTTTGGCGATATCTTGTCAGACGAGGCCGCGATGCTGACAGGCTCGATCGGAATGTTGCCGTCTGCGTCGATGAATTCGTCTGGTCAAGGCTTGTATGAGCCTAGCCATGGTTCCGCGCCCGACATCGCCGGTAAAGGAATTGCCAACCCGCTTGCAACGATTTTGTCTGCGGCGATGCTTCTGCGATATTCGCTTGATAATGACGCACAAGCGAAGCGTATAGAACTCGCTGTACAACGCGTGTTGCAACAAGGTATGCGTACTGCCGACATTTATGAGCCCGGCACGACCAAAGTAGGGACCGCCGCCATGGGCGATGCGGTGCTCAAAGCGCTATCTTAAGTTTTAATTAGCGATAAAATGCTCAATATCAGCATATTTCTTTTTTTTACAAAGTTCTGAAATGAAACACTCTGTCGGTTTGGTCGGTTGGCGCGGTATGGTTGGTTCGGTGCTCATGCAGCGCATGCGCGATGAGGGTGATTTCGCACTCATTGACCCAGTATTTTTTTCCACTAGTAATGCAGGTGGGAAGAGCCCTGTTTGGGCCGGTGAGACGCCGCTTCAGAATGCCTATGATATTGACGCGCTTAAGAAACTTGACACGATCGTGACAGCACAGGGCGGGGATTACACCTCTGAGGTCTACCCAAAATTGCGCGCTGCAGGATGGAAAGGTTACTGGATCGATGCAGCCAGTACGCTCCGGATGAAGGATGACGCGATTATTGTGCTGGATCCGGTGAATCGGCAAGTCATTGACGCTGCTCTCAATCGAGGCGTGAAGGATTTTATCGGGGGCAATTGCACGGTCAGTTGCATGCTGATGGGATTGGCCGGACTCTTTAACCAAGGCTTGATTCAATGGATGACGTCCATGACGTATCAAGCGGCCTCTGGCGGTGGTGCGCAGCACATGCGCGAACTGCTTAAGCAGTTTGGGCTGATCAATGCTGAGGTGCAGTCAGAGCTAGCAGACCCCGCTTCTGCAATTTTAGATATCGATCGTAAAGTCTTGGGTATTCAGCAGTCTGGCCGCTTGCCGACCGAGCAGTTTGGCATTCCGCTCGCGGGTAATCTGATTCCTTGGATCGACAAGGATCTGGGCAATGGTATGTCGCGTGAGGAATGGAAGGGAGAGGCTGAGACGAACAAGATTCTCGGTCGCGGCCAGGGTTTTGGTAGCACCCCGATTCCAATTGATGGTCTTTGTGTGCGCATTGGTGCGATGCGCTGTCACAGCCAGGCACTCACAATCAAGCTCTCCCGTGATGTGCCGATGGATGAGGTTACCGATATCGTTGCTAAAGGTACAGCCTGGGCTAAAGTGATTCCGAACACAAAAGAAGACACGCTTAAGGGCCTGTCACCAGTTGCTGTGACGGGCACGCTTGATATTCCTGTTGGTCGCATGCGCAAGCTGTCGATGGGGAATGATTATTTAGGCGCCTTTACAGTCGGCGACCAACTGCTTTGGGGCGCAGCCGAACCGCTACGTCGTATGTTGCGTATCACCCTAGGGCAACTGTGATTTTTAAGGATATGACCATGCGTAGTCGACATCATTCTGTCTTGGCCCGATGTCTAGGTGTCGCGGCGCTATCGAGCTTGACGTTGTTGTCTGTCGGCGCGACTAGTTCGGCTTGGGCAGCCAAGCCCGGACATGGCAGCGTCATGTCTCCAGCGGGAGCACCTCTCAGGGTTGAAATCCCTTTGTACGAGCTTACGCCGGCTGACCTGACTGCCTTAAAAGTGAGTGTTCCGCAACAGCAGGCCTGGGCCGCCGCAGGGTTAACCAGCCCAGCGCCACTTGAGTCACTCTCTGTCAGTATCGAGCCAGGTTTTTCGGCTGGCTCTCGTCGTTTGGTCGTGCGTTCTTCGCAGGCCGTGAATCGACCCGTTGTTGATATTTTGCTCGACGTGACGCTCGCAACCGGCAGCTTGCCTGTTCAATCGAGCTTTCTTGTATTAGTCAGCACATCACCTGCTGGTAGCGTGATTGTTGCGCCCGGTGACACGCTTGCTAGTATTGCCCAGCGTTATGCTGTGCCCGGCGCCGACTTGTATCAAATGTTGTGGGCTTTATTTCAAGCCAATCCAAAAGCTTTCATTTCTCAAAACATGAACTTGCTGCGGGCAGGAGCAAGTTTATCGATTCCCGATGCGCAGACCGTCCTGGCGGTTGATGCGAAGTATGCATATGGGATGTTTTTAAAGCATGCTGAAGCCTTTAAGCAAGGGCGCGGAGTAGGTGCTCGTCCGGCGCAGGCTGCAACTGTTGCACCCGGATCGACACAGTCGGGTACGGTTAAGCCACCCGCAGCACCTGCTGAGCAGGCGCCGACTGGTGATCAGTTGCGTTTGAGTGCAGCGACTCCGAGCTCTGCAGATGAAGACGCAAAAGTTGCTGCAGCGCAAGAGCTCAAGGAAATGCAACAGCGTATCGAAGTGTTGCAACAGAACCTTCAACAGCTACGTGATGCAGTACAGCATCAGCCAGAGCCCGCACAGAATGCGCAGCCTGCGCAGAGCACTCGGCCAGCAATGTCTGGCATGGCCCGTGTGCAACAGGTGGCCAATGACAACGTCCTTTGGGTGGTTCTAGGTGCGTCGGCAGTGTTGGCGTTATTGATGGCCTTAATGCTTCGCCGTGCGGGGATGAGGGAGAGCGCAGCTGAATCGACGCCCCAAGGCAATGCAGCAGTTTCCGCTGCGTTTGATCAGAAGCTTCAGTCTATCGATCTCAATCTTGATTCCTCTGCGCCCGACCTGAAATCGAGTCCTCTGGGCGAGCGCAAAGTTTAGTTGGCATCATCAGATAGAGCCAACCTGTGAAGCGGATCGCTCTTGGCATTGCGTATGATGGCCAAGCATGGCAAGGTTGGCAGACTCAGCCGCATCGGCAGACAGTGCAAGACTGTCTAGACACGGCTCTGTCAAAGTTCTTGGCGAGCTCTGTTAGCACGGTCTGTGCTGGCCGCACAGACACAGGTGTGCATGCTCTGAATCAAGTGGTTCATCTAGATACTGATGCGGAGCGCACTGAAGAGTCGTGGGTTCGGGGAACCAATGCGCATCTGCCCAATAGCATTGCAGTTCAATGGGCACGCATTGTCTCCGATGCATTTCACGCCAGATTCTCAGCAGTATCTCGCACCTACACTTACGTCATTCTAAATACGCGCGTCAGGCATCCGCTTTGGGATGCGCGTGTTGGTTGGGTGCATCAAACACTAGACGTCAGTGCAATGCGCGCTGCAGCGATTGACTTAGTCGGTGAGCATGACTTTTCCAGCTTTCGCTCGTCGCAATGCCAGGCGAAGTCACCCGTGCGCACAATGCAAAGAGTACATATCGCCGAGCACGGATCAAAAATTATCGTGCAACTAACGGCAAATGCGTTTCTCCACCATATGGTTCGTAATATCATGGGGGCACTCGTGCAAGTAGGGCAAGGTCGACAAGATACAGGCTACCTGTCACGGTTGCTGGCTGCGCGAGACCGGACACAGGGTGCGCCGACATTTAGTGCTCATGGGCTATACCTGACCGATGTGCAGTATCCAGGGTACGAGTTCCCGAGCACCAGCGCTGAGGGTTTTGCTCTTGATCACCTCTACTTCGTTACGTAAACAGGAGTCCTATGCATCGTACGCGTATCAAGATTTGTGGGATCACCCGAGAAGAGGACCTAGCCAATGCGGTCGAGGCAGGTGCGGACGCCTTGGGGTTTGTGTTTCATCCATCCAGCAAGCGCTACGTGAGTCCTTTACGTGCGAGGGAATTGTGCGCATTGCTGCCTCCCTTCGTATCCAGTGTTGCACTTTTTGTGAATCCGCAGCCTGCGTTTGTACACGAGGTGCTCGAGTCGATGTCGCCCTCAATATTGCAGTTTCACGGCGATGAGTCCGCTGACTTTTGCTCAAGCTTTGGTCGTCCTTATCTGAAAGCGTTTCGGGTTGGGGCTCCTGGGTTGGAGACGTCTGCCGACCTCGCCGCGCACTGTATGGGCTTTTCCTCAGCGCACGGATGGCTCTTTGACAGCTTCTCACCGTTGTACGGTGGGAGCGGGCATGGATTTGATCATTCTCTGCTGCGACCCCTACGCCAGCAAGTTGGAGTGCGTCCGATTATTTTGTCTGGAGGGCTCAACGCGACAAACGTTGGCTCGGCGCTGGTCTCTACGCAGCCGTGGGCAGTGGACGTGAGCAGCGGTGTCGAAATCAGTCCGGGCGTGAAATCTGCAGAGAAAATGAAGGATTTTGTCTCAGCAGTCATCAATGCGTAAACAAACGATGGCTTTTGACAGCAGGGCACCTAAACCGATATAATCTCGGTCTTTACAGGCGGTTAGCTCAGCTGGTTAGAGCGCCACGTTGACATCGTGGAGGTCGTTGGTTCGATTCCAATACCGCCTACCAATTTTGGCCCGTAGCTGGTTGGCTGCAGGTATATGCAGGTACAAAACAGCGGCTACGGCCGCTATTTTTTTGTTCACAGGATTGCTGATGGTCACGATCACACTGCCAGACGGTTCAGAGCGTCAATACCCAGGCCCCGTCACTGTTGCCGAAGTGGCACAATCGATCGGTGCTGGATTGGCGCGTGCTGCGTTAGGTGGTCGAGTGTCGACAGCTGGACACGCCAAACTGGTGGATACCACACACCGGATTGAGCAAGACACCCAGCTGGCAATCATTACTGCAAAGGATGCGGATGGTCTAGACCTCATCAGGCACTCCACGGCGCACTTGTTGGCGTATGCAGTTAAAACTCTGTTTCCCGATGCGCAGGTAACGATCGGCCCAGTGATTGATAACGGGTTTTATTACGATTTTTCGTATAAGCGACCGTTCACACCCGAAGATTTGATCGCAATCGAAAAGAAGATGGCGGAACTCGCCAAGAAGGATGAAGTTGTCACGCGGGAAGAGTGGCTGCGTGATGATGCCGTTGCGTATTTCAAAGGTATCGGTGAAGCCTACAAGGCTGAAATTATTGGTGCGATACCTGGTAATGAGCCAATAAGTTTGTATCGTGAAGGCAGCTTTATCGATCTGTGCCGTGGGCCACACGTACCAAGCACTGGCAAGTTAAAGGTATTCAAGTTGATGAAAGTTGCCGGCGCATATTGGCGTGGTGACAGCAACAACGAGATGCTTCAGCGTATTTATGGCACTGCCTGGGCGACCAAAGAAGAGCAGGACGCTTACTTACATATGCTCGAAGAGGCAGAGCGACGTGATCACCGTAAGATTGGTCGAGATCTCGACTTGTTCCACTTCCAGGAGGAAGGCCCGGGACTTATCTTCTGGCACCCTAAGGGCTGGGCGATCTGGCAACAGGTAGAGCAGTACATGCGTGCGGTGTATCGCGATAATGGCTACCAAGAGGTTAAAGCCCCACAGATCCTGGATATTTCACTTTGGAAAAAGACGGGTCACTGGGATAACTATCGCGAGAATATGTTCACCACTGAGTCCGAAAACCGTGTTTACGGACTCAAACCCATGAACTGTCCTGGGCATGTTCAGATTTTCAATTCCGGCCTGCATTCATATCGTGATTTGCCGTTGCGCTATGGTGAGTTCGGTCAATGTCACCGCAATGAACCATCGGGTTCGCTCCACGGGATGATGCGTGTACGTGGGTTCACGCAAGATGACGGCCATATTTTTTGTACCGAAGATCAGCTTCAGGACGAATGCGCAGACTTCACGGCCTTGCTCCAGAAGGTCTATGCTGATTTCGGCTTCCACGAGGTTTTGTACAAGGTGGCGACCCGGCCAGAGAAGCGTATCGGTAGCGATGAGGTTTGGGACAAAGCTGAAACTGCATTGATGGAGAGTCTTCGTCGTACTGGATGTACCTTTGAAGTGTCGCCCGGTGAGGGTGCGTTCTACGGCCCCAAAATTGAATACACGCTGAAGGATGCGATCGGACGTCACTGGCAATGCGGCACCATCCAGGTTGATTTTTCGATGCCCCAGAGGCTAGGGGCAGAGTTTGTTGATGCCTCGGATCAACGTCGTGCGCCTGTGATGCTGCATCGTGCGATTTTGGGTTCGTTTGAGCGATTCATCGGCATGCTGATTGAAAACCACTCGGGCGCGATGCCGGCCTGGTTGGCTCCCGTGCAGGCGGTTATCTGCTGTATTTCTGAGCCAACGGCCGATTATGCGGCAGAAATAGCACAATCCCTGAAAAAACAAGGCTTTAGAGTAGAATCTGATTTACGTAGTGAAAAAATTACCTATAAAATCAGAGAACACAGTTTGCAGAAAGTCCCCTATATTTTGGTTGTCGGCGACAAAGAGCGCCAGGCCGGGGCTGTAGCTGTGCGCGGACGAGGCGGAGTCGAGCTCGGTGTCATGCCATTAGCTCAGTTCTCAGCCTTACTTTCCGAAGACGTGGCATTACGCCGCAATTCCGGTTCGGCTGCACCGCAGTCAACCTAACCACTAGGAGTCGTCAACATCGCAACAGAAAAACCCCATCGCATTAACGGTGAAATCCGAGTTCCCGAAGTGCGCTTGCTTGGAATTGAAGGTGAACAACTCGGTATCGTAAAAATATTCGACGCCATTCGTATGGCCGAAGAAAACGAAATAGATCTCGTCGAGATCGCGCCAAACGCAGAGCCGCCAGTGTGCCGCCTGATGGATTATGGCAAGTTCAAATACCAAGAACAAAAACGTTTGGCCGAGGCTCGTGCCAAGCAAAAAATTATTCAAGTCAAAGAAGTGAAGTTCCGTCCAGCCACAGACGAAGGTGACTATCAGGTGAAACTCCGCAACCTTAAGCGCTTCCTTGACGAGGGCGATAAGGCTAAGGTCACATTGCGTTTTCGTGGTCGGGAGATGGCCCACCAAGAACTCGGCATGCGTGTACTAGAACGCGTTCGTGATGATCTGCTGGACATGGCGGTAGTTGAGGCGATGCCTAAGCTTGAAGGACGTCAGATGGTCATGGTGCTTGCTCCACGCAAAAAGGCACCAGGTAAAGCTGAAGCGGTCGCTTAACTGATGCGCGTTCTCTTTGTCCTAGATCCACTGGTAGCGTTAAACGCCTACAAAGACAGCTCCGTTGCGATGATGCAGGCTCTAACAGCCCGTGGTCATTCCCTTTGCGTTGCCATGCAAGGTGACCTCTTCATCGAAGATGGAGAGGTGAGAGCCAAGGCGAGTTCAATCGAACTCGTGGCGGGTGCAGATTTGCATGCGCGACAGTGGTGGGTGGAGACGGCTTCGTCTGTCGATACCCCGTTGCATGCGTTCGGAGCGGTGCTGATGCGCAAAGACCCGCCTTTTGATATGGAGTATGTGTACGCAACGCACATGCTTGAGTACGCAGAAGCGCAGGGCGCCCGAGTATTTAATAGCGGTGCGGCGATTCGGAATCATCCGGAGAAGCTCGCGATCACTGAGTTCTCAGAGTTCACGGCGCCTACGTTAGTCAGTCGGGATAT
>JBEDEU010000040.1:0-12239 GCA_041175585.1 Pseudomonadota bacterium
CCACCGTCAAGCTTCCGCTTTACCAACTCGCGCATAGCCGTGCGGGAGATAAAGGCAACACCTCTAATATCAGCGTGATTGCATGGGACTCTGAATGCTATGCATTACTTGTCGAGCAAATGACAGTGGCCCGCGTAGCAGAATGGTTTGGCTATCGCCAACCTAAAAATGTGGCACGCTATTTGCTTCCTAAACTCGAATCAATGAACTTTGTTCTGGAAGGAATTCTTGATGGCGGGGTCAACGACGCACTCAATCTGGACACACATGGCAAGGGTCTGTCTTTTTGGATGCTCGACATGTTGATTGACGTACCCACGACTTTAGCTGCACGGTTAGCTGTCAAAGAATACGCTTAACGATCAAGCTCACCACCTCAAGCCCATTTTTTATACTTATCGGAGTACCGCACATGAGCACACGCCGCAACCTCTTGATCGCCACACTTGGCATCGTCGGCACAATGTTATCCGCACCTTCAATGGCTCAAGCCTACCCAACCAAGCCAATCAAGCTGATCATCCCTTTCCCCGCGGGAGGAGCAACCGATATCGTAGGTCGTGTCGTGGCACAGCAACTCGGTGTCGAGCTTGGGCAAACTGTCGTCGTAGACAACCGTGCGGGAGCTGCGGGCGTGATTGGCTCGGAATCTGTCGCCCGCGCTGCACCGGATGGGTATACCATCCTGCTGTCGACCTCAAGCACACACACGATCGGACCGATCTTGAATCCCAAGATCCCCTTCTCTCCGACCAAGGACTTCACCCCAATCATGTATCTCGCGGCATCACCGCAAGTTGTTGTCGTACCTTTATCGTCGCCAGCAAACACGATGCCCGAACTGATTGATTACATCAAAAAGAACCCTGGCAAGCTGAACTTTGGCTCGGCAGGAACCGGCGGCATTCCACACCTTTCGACAGAGCGCTTTCTGGCAATGACAGGTACGAAAATGACCCATGTCCCCTACAAAGGTACAGCGCTCGCAATGCCGGATCTGATGGCTGGACGCCTGGATTTGATGTTTGACTCGATCTCAGTATCGTTGCCACATATTCGCGATGGCAAAGTGCGTGCGCTAGCGGTGACTTCACCAAAACCATCTTCCGTAGCACCTAATATCCCGACCCTGTCGCAGTTTGTGCCGGGCTACGAGTCACTGACATGGTTTGGTGTGTTTGGACCAGCAGGCCTGCCACCCGCCATACAAGAAAAACTCAACCAGGCGCTTAACAAAGCAATTCAAAATCCAGCACTATTGGCGCAGTTCGCGAAGCTTGGCTTTGATGCCGCGGGCGGCACGCAGCAGGAGTTTGCAAAGAAGATGGCGGAAGAAACGGCAATGTGGCAGAAGGTTATCACCGACGGCAACATCACGATCGAGAAGTAAACACTCGAGCAGTCAGCAACTTTAGGGCTAGGCTCGCAACGTAAAGAATAACTAGCGTGCCTAGCAAGTCGCCTACCAACATCGGAACCATGCCAGAAAAGATATCTGGGGTATGCCCGGTGAAGAAAAAGTAAATATTGTGGGGCACGACGTTACAGACTGCACCGGCTAATGAAAATATAACCAGCTGGCTAGGTTTCAGTCCTGAAAGATCTTCGCTGACCCCCAACCACTGCGTACAGGCACGCACGGCGACGAGCGGACCGAGCGCCGACAAACCAGCAATCACAATCGCATCTTGCCATCCCGAATGCATGACGATATCGGTGGTAAATAAGGCGCCGATAAATAAACCAGCGACCCCAATCCACCCAAGGGCCATGACCGATAGCATGCGTATCGCAGCGGGCAAAAATATCCAGTTGATGACACTGCTCAGAGATACCGCCGAAAACAACCACTCATTAAGGTAAAACAGCCCCGTCCATAGCAACACGACAAGTAAGCCACTGGCCAGCATCCCCAGGACTGAGTTTGCGGCAGGTGACTCTTGACTCGCTGACGAACTGGTTGACTCAAATGAGGGAGGAGGCGACATCGGGTCAGGCCGGTTGGGATGCCTTATCGATTGCCTGCCCTAACGCAACAAAATACTTGCGGGCCAGCTCTGTGGGGACGACATACTTGACGCGGCTGTCAATCTTGTCGACATCAAGCTCAATCATCCCTTTTTTACGCAAAGTCTTAAGGCGACGATGCGCTGTGGTCGCAGAGATCTCTGTCGAGAGGCCCATCGCCTCTAGGACGCTGACTTTCTGAGCGTCGTGCCACTTGACTCCCAACATCGTGAGTAAGCGCTCTTCGACCGGATCCATCTTGGGGAAGGTGGGGATCTGACGGATTGCCTGCACCAAGTGCAAGAAACGCAAGTAAGTGATTGAATACTTAGTTGTATCAGACATTTCGTGTCGCCCTAAAAAGTCGTTAGACCCATCTTAACAGTCACCACTATCTTACAACGATCTTACAAGAACAAAAACACTAAAAATAATCAATCACAAAAAGGACAAGGGCTTACAGATTTCTCTGTAAGCCCTTGATTTATATGGCGCGCCCGGCAGGATTCGAACCCACGACCCCTTGGTTCGTAGCCAAGTACTCTATCCAACTGAGCTACGGGCGCAGCAAAGTGCAACAGTATAGCAGTTTTTAAGAAGGTCAACCTGTGATGCGTGGAATCTTGGCAGCTTTGATCGCACGACCCATCTCGATATAACCTTTTTCAAGGATTTCTAGATACGCCTTGGCAGATAAGGCGGCAGGATCTACGCCCATATTGGTCAGACGTGCCGCCAACGCCGGATCAGCCATGGCAGTCAAAGCTGCCTTCTCCAGGGTACTGACGATTGCCGCTGGCGTGCCCTTGGGAACCGCCAAGCCCAGCCAAGAGTCGATTTCCACGTCATAGCCCTGCTCTTTCATGGTTTTGACTTCAGGCTGCTCTACCCAACGCATTGGGCTCGCTGAGGCCAGCATCCGCAACTTGCCTGCTTTGATATGCGGCAGGATATCTGGTGGGTTTTGAACGATCACCTGTACTTGACCACTTAAGACCGCAGTGACGGCTTCTGCGCCCGATTTGTAAGAGATATGCTCGAACTTGGCGCCCGTTAAGCGTGACAACTCAAAGATGGCCAAGTTATTAGGCGCTGAGGTGGTTCCAAAAAATAAACCCTGCCCTGTTTTGGCCGCCTTCACCAAGTCATCCAAAGTTTTATAGGGGGAGTCTGCATTGACTGCAACGCCATAACGAAAGCGACCAAAGCCAGCCACGAATTCAAAATCCTTGATGGTGTAGGTCAAGTCCATTAAGTGCGGCATGATCGCAACGGTCGAATAGGTCACGACACCGATCTGATAGCCATCTGGCTTTTGACGTGCGATGTAAGCTGGCGTCAGTGTGCCCAATGCACCAGGTCTGTTTTGAACGATGATCGGTTTGCCAAGGCTCTTTTCCATACCCTGTGCGAGTGCGCGTGAGGCAACATCAGTCGTGCCGCCCGCTCCATAGTTCACGATCAACGACACTTCACGATCAGGAAAGGTCTGTGCCTGGCTATTCCAGCTCAGACCTAAAAACATGACCGCAGTTGCGGCGATGCGAATAGATTTCATTAAATTATTTTTCATCGTGTCTCCTCACAGTATTTAGTTTTATTGAGATAAAAAATTTAAACCTTACACTACAAAAATCGCTCACGTTAAGACATAAAAAAACCACCATTGATATCAATCGTCGCGCCATTAATGAATCCGCTCGATTCAGCACACAAAAACGCTATCGCGTCGGCAACTTCATCCGCAGTCCCTAAGCGTCTGACAGGGATCTGCTCGGCATAGCGTCGATTCACTTCTTCGCCCGCCTGCATGGCCATATCGGTCAAGATACGACCAGGCGCCACACAATTTGCTGTGATGCCGTACGGGCCCATTTCCGAGGCAATCGCACGCATTAAGCCCAGCACACCAGCCTTAGAGGCCATATAGCTTGGTCCAGCAACGATAGACTTCGAACGCCCGGCAAGTGAAGACAGGCTGACAATACGACCGAATTTTTGTGCTTGCATCCCAGGTAAAAAAAGCTGAGAAAGTTGCATCACCGTTGTGAGATTGATCATCAAGACTTTTGACCACTCATCAATCGTCACTTCGAGAATGCCGCTGGATCGACCATCAGACCGCTTAGGTGAGATGCCTGCATTGTTCACCAAGATCGATACCGTGCCCAAGCGCGCGTCAATCTGCTCTTTCAAGCGCAACAAAAAAGCAGCGTCACTCACATCTCCCGAAAACGCCAAGGCGTTCTCTGAAGACATCCCCAGCTTGCCCAGATCAATCGGCAGACGATCCACCATCACGACCTTGCAATCCGCTGCAATAAGTTTTTGACTTGTTGCCAAGCCAATACCCTTTGCAGCACCTGTTACTAATGCTATTCGCTGTGTCATTTAACGTTGGCCGTATAAAAGGTAATCGGAGGGAAGGCATTTTCATCCGTCATGACCTCGATGAGCGCCGTGACTTCACTCTTGGCTGCATCCTCAAGTGCCTGCGCAAGCTGCGTGGGATCACTTACCCGTACGCCCATACAACCACAGCTTCGCGCGATCGCAGCATGATCGACCGGGTAAAAATCTACCGCGGATGTATGCTCACCGAACTTCACATTCTCGGCGTGCTTTTGGTACCCCAGAATACCGTTATTGAGTAAAAGCAGAGTTACCTTGATACCCATTCTTCGGGCAGTCTCTAGCTCAGACCACACATGACCAAAACCACCATCTCCGACCAAGCAAAATACCTCGGAGTCAGGGCGAGCAACTTTGGCGCCTAGCGCCATCGGAAAACCCCACCCGAGACCCGCCAGGCCACGAGGGGTAATAAAGCGCATGCCGCTTGCCAACGAGGTCAAACAATTCGCAATCCAGATCGAGGAGTAACTCGCATCCGCGACCACGATCGACTGCGCTGTTAAGCGTTTCTGCAATTCATGCATCACACGCTCGGGTCGAATAGGCGACTGCGCAGAGATCCGCACTGGCTCTGACTCTTGACGATAGTTTTCTTTAGCCTTCGCGATACTGGCCTCTAACTCAGCGCGTGCGACAGTGCGCTGCTTCAGATCGCACTGCCCTAGCGCATCCGCCAAGGCATCAAGCGTCAAGCGCGCATCACCTACCAACCTCAGCGCTTCGTAGTTTCGACCTACCTCTGTTCCATCAATATCTAAATGGATGAAGGTCGCATCTTTAGGATACAGCTGCCAGGAGTCCGTCCCGTTTTGATTAGTACGATTGCCGACAAGCAGGACAACATCTGCGTGTGCAACCAAATCACGCTGATAACGTGTGGAGCCATTGGGGCCCATGAAATAGCCCACGACTCCAACTGCAAGCGGATGTTGCTCATCGACACTGCCCTTGCCCATCACCGTCGTTGCCACCGGCAAATGCGCTTCGTCCATTAGCCGCGTCAGTGCTAGGTGGCCATGGGATAAGTGCACGCCTCCGCCTGCAATCACAAGCGGCTGTTTTGCCTTGCACAACAAGTCGGCAGCACGGCGAACAGATTCCGTAGAGGCCACGACAGGATCTAGCGGAAAGTGCCCAAGACTGGCGCGGCGTCCCGTCTCGACAGCCGGCTCTAACAGCAAATCAGAGGGCAGCAATAAGACAACGGGCCCAGGTCGTCCCGAACAAGCCATCGCGAAGGCCTGATCAACATAATCATCTACACGACTTGCGTCACCGACGCGCCGCACCCACTTGGCGACCGGACTAAACATACCGATGTGATCAAGATCCTGAAAAGCATTTTTGTCATGATGCAAACGACTCACGTCCTGTACCAGGGCAATCACCGGTATCGAAGCCTTCAGGGCCTCACCGAGCGGGGCCACCAACAACGCTGCCGCGGGCCCGTTCTGCGCAGTGACGATACCGGGCTTGCCCGACACTCTGGCGTATGCATCGGCCATATAGCCACCTGCATTTTCTGTTCGATACGCAATCTGCTTGATTCCACCATGCTCTGCTGACAACTGAATCATTGTTGGCAAACTCTGACCGAACGTACAGGTGACGCCGTGACGCTTGAGCGCGCGGATCACCGCATGTGCAACCGTATTCGGCGTTTTTAAACCAGTTACGGTCAGGGGGGTTGGTACTGCGTTCGACGAATTGGCCATACAGAAGCTCGCTACGTTGTCTCGGTTAATGTTGTTCTAATTTTGATATGCGCCAGTATTGGCGTACATTCTTTATACGACACTTTTTTAATATTTGCCGCGCGCAATGTTCACACACATGATTGCCCCCTCCGCCCCGAACCATACTGCAGTAGAGTTACTTAAGGAAATCTGGGGATCGGTTCAAGGGAATCTCTCCGCGATAGACGGAATTTCGTTTGCAGGAGAAGGTAGCCTACCTTCCTACTTTGCGGTGACTGACCTCGCAGCAGCCTCAATGGGGGCGACTGGATTGGCACTTGCCGAGCTCACACAAAATCTAGATGTGCGCGTTGATCGTCGGCTTGCATCATTTTGGTTCAACAAGACAATCTCGCCGATAGGCTGGAAAATCCCCCCCGAACCAGCCTTGGGTCCTGCTGACTACCGCACCCGGGATGGGTGGATCCGCTTGCATACGAACGCACCACACCATCGCGATGCAGCACTGCGTGTACTCGGCGTCCCCGCAAACCCTGAGGCCGTTGCCGCGGCAGTTTCCGCATGGAACGCAACCGAGCTTGAGGCAGCGATGGTCGCCAACGGAGCATGCGCAGCAGAAATGCGCTCCTGGCAAGACTGGCAACACCACCCACAAGGGCGCGCGGTGTTGGCCGAACCCCTTTTGCACTGGCGCTCCGGATCGACAGCGGCTCCCTCGCCTTGGGTGCCCTCGAGTACGCGACCCCTGGCAGGTATAAAAGTGCTGGATATGACGCGTGTATTGGCAGGCCCAGCCGCAACCCGCCTCTTGGCCGGGCTTGGTGCCACCGTGCTACGCATTGACCCGCCCTGGTGGGAT
Organism: Pseudomonadota bacterium; assembly: GCA_041175585.1. Taxonomy (GTDB): domain Bacteria; phylum Pseudomonadota; class Gammaproteobacteria; order Burkholderiales; family Burkholderiaceae_B; genus Zwartia. The sequence goes on from JBEDEU010000040.1 coordinate 6,979, forward strand.
GAACCTTCTGGCGCACCAGAGATGAGTCTTGGTAAACGCTGCACACGCCTGGATTTGCGAGAAGAGAAAGGTCTTGAACGCTGGAAGGCTTTATTGAGTGAAGCCGATGTCTTCGTGCATGGCTACCGCAGCAACGCCCTCACTGCGCTCGGCGTCGACGCTGAGCAACGACAGAACATCCGGCCTGGCTTGATTGATGTTTCCCTAGACGCCTATGGTTTTACTGGTCCTTGGAAGCACCGCAGAGGGTTCGACAGCCTTGTGCAAATGAGCATGGGTATCGCCGAGGCGGGGCAACGCCTATCAGGCTCAGACAGGCCATTCCCGTTGCCGGTGCAAGCACTCGATCATGGAACAGGCTATTTGCTCGCGACCGCAATCCTGCGCGCGTTAACAATTCGTGTCGCAACCGGCGTCGGAAGCATCGTGAATGGGTCGTTGGCACGAACCGGTGCACTGCTCATGCAAACGCTTGAGACAGAGCGCATCGAACAGCCACTTCTGACTCCAATAGGACCTGCAGACTGGTCTGATACGCTTGAGATCACGCAATGGGGCTCCGCCAAACGACTGAAATGGCCGGTCACGGTGACTGGAGTCGAAATGGCTTGGTCACCTGGCGCAGGCGCTCTAGGACGGCATTGCGCAGCGTGGCAAGATTGATGCACACTACCCGCCAAGCAATTCTTCTGACAGTCGCAGCGGTATTCCTCTTCTCCCTACAAGACGGGATTGGCAAATACCTCACAACGTTTCATTCTGCTTTGTTGATCGTATGGAGTCGCTACGCACTTCAAAGTGTTATTTTTGTTGTGGCATATGGTCCGAGATACGGCAGAAAACTGATCCAAACAAAACAGCCTAAATTGCAACTACTCAGAGGTTTAAGCGCTCTGATTTCAACCATCCTGTTTTTGAGTTCGTTAAAGTATGTTCCCATTGGCGAGGCCACAGCCGTGCTGTTCCTCTCACCAATCATGGTTGTGGTTCTTTCTCACTACTTCTTAAAAGAGAAAACAAACAAGTGGCAGTGGTTATCTGTTGTACTTGGTTTGATTGGTGTGGCGCTCGTTGCGCGTCCCACAAGCGCGATATTTACGCCCGCTATTCTCTTGGCACTTGCTAGTGCATTTTTTGTATCTGTGTATCAAATGCTCACGCGCAAAGTCGTGGCCACCGATTCGTCAGTAGCGAGCAACTTTCTGACATGTACGATTGCCTCGCTGGCGCTAGGACTTTGGCTACCCGTTTTCTGGGAGCCCATAAACTGGAGCACCGCGATCCTTTTAATTGTTCAAGCGATACTTGTGATTATTGGGCACCTGTTTTTGACCAACGCCTTTCAGCGCGCAACGGCAGCGACCTTGGCACCTTTTTCTTATGTCCAGATCTTGTTCGCAAGCGTAATGGGCATAATATTTTTTGGTCACTCGCCGGACTCCCTCACATTCTTAGGGATGTCTGTGATTATTGCCAGTGGCGTTCTTCTGGTGTTACGAACGGGCCGAACTTAATCGGCGCCGTCCACAGACCGAAACGCTGAAGGCTAACGCTCGAACTGAAGTCCGCGATAACCTTCTGCCGCGATCTGATCGCAGATGACGCGATACTTATCGAGTCCAGCCACGTAGGGCATAAACACACGAGGCTTGCCAGGGATGTTTGCCCCCACGTACCAAGAATTAGCGAGGGGGTATAGCGTTGAGTCACCGACCTCATTGACATGCTGCACCCATTTCTCCTCAGCGTCGCGATCTGCTTCGATACGATTCAAGCCTTGGCTCTTCACATGTTTCAAGAGATCGGTAATCCAGTCGACGTGCTGCTCAATCGCCGCAATCATATTGGTCTTGACCGACGGACTGCCGGGCCCCGTAATGATCATCATATTTGGGAAGCCGGCAGTCATGATGCCTAGATATGTTTTAGGTCCATCTACCCACTTGCTACGCAGATTGGCTTCGCCTTCCACCCGAATGTCGATATCCAGCAGTGCACCCGTCATGGCGTCAAAGCCAGTCGCAAAGACAAGCGCATCAAATGCATACTCTTGATCGGTTGTCTGTATACCCTTGGGAGTAATCTGAACAATCGGATTCTTTTTTATATTGACCAGCGTCACGTTCTCGCGGTTGAAGGTCTCGTAATAATCGGTATCAAGCGGCAAGCGCTTCGTACCGATATAGTGGTCATTCGGAATCAAATCAGCAGCTACCGCAGGATCCTTCACAATCGTACGGATCTTGTCGCGCACAAACTCGCAGACTGTTTCGTTGGCTTCTTTGCTTGTCAGCAAGTCCTTATAGGCATATAGAAAGCTGATGTTCCCACCCGTCCCCCACTTCTTTTCAAAACTCGCGAGACGCGCCTCTGGCGTATCCTCGAGCGCAAGCTTCGTTGGAGGAGGAAATCCAGCGATACCGAAAGGAGTCTTCAACGCCTCTTTGCGCCAAGCAGCATATTTTTCTTTGTGCGCCTTGACCTCTGCAGGCGTGAGGACACGATTAATAGCCGGGACAGAATAGTTTGCTGAGCGCTGGAAGACATGGAGGTGCTTTGCTTCCTTCGCAATAATTGGTATGGATTGAATCCCTGAGGCACCCGTGCCAATAATCCCTACGCGCTTACCCGTGAAATCAACCTTTTCATGCGGCCATTGACCGGTGTGATACCACTTCCCCTGAAATGTATCCAAGCCTTTGAAATCCGGAACACGGGGCAACGAGAGGTTTCCGGATGCCATGATGCAAAACTGAGCCTCAAGTACCTCGTTCGTATTCGTCGTTACTTTCCAAGCATTTGAAGACCTAAAAAAGACAGCTGATGTAACACGCGTATTGAACTGAATATCCCGTCGCAAATCGAACCGATCCGCAACGTGATTGGCATACTTTAAGATTTCAGGCTGCGTGGCATAGCGCTCAGGCCATTCCCATTCTTGCTGAAGATCTTCAGAAAACGAATAGGAATACTCGAGACTTTCGACATCGCAGCGCGCACCTGGATAGCGATTCCAGTACCAGGTTCCCCCAACACCATCCCCCGCTTCGAGCACACGAACCCGTAACCCGAGTTGCCGCAAGCGGTGCAAGGTGTACATACCGGCAAAACCGGCTCCAATGACGATTACATCGTAGCGAGATGGATTTCCGTCTGCTTGCGTCATGTTTAGTTATCCCCTTTTTATTTATTTTTTTAACTACTTTTTATTGTGGCTTGATACCAGCCGCCTTGATGACGACTCCCCACTTGTCCAGTTCAGCCGCAAGGTGGGTCGATAGATCTTTTGGTGTTCCACCAAGCGGCGTGGCGCCAATATCCGCAAGCTTCTTCTGAAATGCGGGATCTTTCAAAATTTTGTTTACTTCAGTGTTCATGCGCGCAATGATCTCGGGAGGTGTACCGTGCGGCGCGAGCAACGCAAACCAAGTCGAGGATATTAGTTTGGGATAGCCCAACTCAGCCGTGGTGGGCACATCAGGTAAAGCAGGTGAACGCGTGGGAGACATGACCGCGACAGCATTGACCTTACCCGCTTTGACCTGACCTGCGATGCCCGGAATCAACTGAAACATTAATTGAATTTCATTCGCAATCAGATTGGTGGTTGCCGTTCCGGGCGCGTTATACGGGACATGCACCATCTTTGTCCCTGTCTCACGCATAAACAGTTCACCCGCCAAATGCATCGAGCTACCGATTCCAGTCGAGCCGAAATTCAGTTTTCCGGGATTCGCCTCTGCGTACGCGATGAACTCTTTCACCCCTTTAGGAGGCAGTGTCGTGTTCAGAACCAAAATATTCGGAACGTCACAAATCAAGGCGATCGGATCAAAGTCTTTCTGGGGGTCGTAGGCGATCTTGGCATACAGATTCGCATTGACGGCTAATGTGCCCGCCCAAGAAAACAAAAACCGATAACCATCCGGGGCAAACTTGGCTGCGGCCGCCGCACCAATATTACCGTTGGCGCCTGGACGGTTATCGATCACGATATTGGTTTTTAAATTAATCGCAAGTTGTTCGGCCAACATACGCGCAATCGTGTCGCCTGTGCCACCACCGCCAGGAGAAGGAACGGTCAACTGAATTGGCTTACCGGCTGCAGGCCAATCGCTCGTTTGGGCAAATGATGAAGCGGCACAGAAGACTGTTGCAAGCGATGTGATAACTCGTAGGATTCTAAGCATGACCAACTCTCTTATTAGGAAGATTCTTTGGAGGGGAATACTGGCTCGCCCAAATTCAACATCAATCGATTGGCCCAAGCGAAAATTGCAACAGAGTGAATGAGATCCAGAATCTCGGGCTCAGTTAAGCCAGCATCTTTCAGCTTCTGAATGCTCTGCGCATTCACCTCACCGGGGTTTGCGGTCAACTCAATTGAAAAATCAACGATGGCGCGTTCACGCGGTGTGGTTCCCGCACCTTGCGGCTCGTTGAAGACTTCAATAATGGCATCCTGCCTCTTAGCCAACTGTTCGAAGCGTTGAGCATGTACCGAAGCACAATAAACGCATCCGTTAATGCGCGAAACAACCGTGGCACCTAGCTCACGCTCGGCACGCGGCATTCCCCCAGGGGCATACATGATCGCGTTAAACGCAACAGAGCGTTGCTTCAAGATCTCAGGCTGGTGCACTAGAAACAGGTAGTAGTCAGACACCTTCGCTTTGGGATGACTCTCTTCAAGCACGGCCATCTGCTCAGGCGTTGCGGCGTCCAGCGAAACAACGTCTAGCCAGGCTTTCCAGCCCAGCGTGTCATTCGTAAAGCCCTTTATATCAATGGGTGCGCTCATGCTGATTTCTCCAAGGCCTTCATGGCTTTCAGTCCAGCAACTAATCTCACTTGATAAGACACAAAAGCGATCAGTTGCGCCAGTGTCACTACCTCAGGCGTCGACAGGCCGGCCTGAGGTAAGGCCAGTAGCGCCTGGCGATCTGCCTTCACTGGATCAGTGATTAAAGTGTGCGTAAATTTAAGAATTGTGTGCAGCCTAGGGCTTTGAATATTCTCTAGCGCACCAGCCAAAACAAAGTCGATTATTTCAGTGTCTGCCCCTAACCGAATGAGTCGCTCGGCATATTCTTTCGTTAACTCTGGCGCAGGTGTTAGCACACAGGCAAACAGCGCTACATACAGGCGCTCGGTTACTGTCAAACCATCCAATGTGGGATCAAAGAGACCGTTCTCACTGCCCTGCGTCGCTGCAACGACCTTATCTCGCTGATGACGCACCTGATACGTCTGATCTGCAG
>JBEDEU010000041.1:0-11887 GCA_041175585.1 Pseudomonadota bacterium
TTAAGTTGATCAGGCACTTTGCGTCCGGAAAACTTTAACGTGGCTGGCCAGAACAGGGCATGGAAGTAGACGATGTCCTTTCCGATGAAGTGCACTTGTTCTGTGTCGCTTGCAGGGTCAATGAGTACATCAAAATCAAGATTGATCTTGGCGCAGTAAGCCTTGAGTGAAGCTAAGTAACCGATCGGTGCATCGAGCCAGACGTAAAAGTATTTGCCCGGTGCATCTGGGATTTCGATGCCGAAATAAGGCGCATCTCTCGAAATATCCCAGTCACCCAAGTTCGCTTGCTCATCGCCATTGCCAAGCCATTCACGCGTTTTCGCCAGAACCTCAGCTTGCAAGCGCTTTGATCCCTGTCTGTTTTCACCGGTGGTCCATCCTTGCAAAAACTCGACGCACCGCGGATCGGACAGTTTGAAAAAGAAGTGATCTGACTTTTTTAAGACGGGACGGGCCTTCGTGAGTGTTGAGTAGGGATCAATTAAATCAGTCGGCGCATACACGGCCCCGCACACCTCACAGGAGTCACCATATTGATCCTTTGCATGACATTTCGGGCATTCACCTTTGATATAGCGATCAGGTAAAAACATACCTTTGATCGGATCAAAAAACTGCTCGATTTCCCGCGTCTCGATCAGGTTCGCGGCACGTAACTTACGATAAATATCTTGAGAGAGTTCGACGTTTTCAGGCGAGTCTGTTGAGTGCCAGTGGTCGAAGGCGATATGAAAGCCCTGCAGATACTGCGGACGCTCAGCTGCGATGCGAGCCACTAACTGTTGAGGCGTGATGCCCTCAGCCTCGGCTTTGAGCATGATCGGAGCGCCATGCGTGTCGTCGGCTCCGACAAAATGTACGGTATGTCCTGCCATGCGCATCGCGCGCACCCAGATATCGGCCTGGATGTATTCCATGATGTGGCCGATATGGAAGGATCCGTTGGCGTAAGGTAGGGCGGTGGTGACGAATAGTGTGCGAGGCATGGGCAACTTAAAACGGGACGTGGGAAGACAATCCCACGATTTTAAAGCAGTTGCACGACGCCCGAGTAATGGATGGCCAGAGCAGCCGCGGCACTTGCTGCCAACCCCCAGATTGGATTTGCTTTGGTATAGATGACACCGAGGGCATTCAAGGCAACTAAAGCAGAGATAAACCAGCCACCGGGTGCTGCGATTGCCAGATCCAAGCCGCCAGCAATCAGCAGACCAATGGCAAGCGGTACGAGCGCATTTTGCGCCAGCTTAAAGCCCGCTGAGCCTGCAACTTTATTGGCAATTCGCCCAACGGCAAACGCAAGTATGGCTGCCGGCAATACCATTGAAACCGTTGTCACTACTAGGCCAGGGAGTCCGGCGATTTGCCAGCCCAGTAGGCTTACAACGACAACGTTAGGACCAGGCGTAATTTGTGCAATGGCAAAGAGCTGAAGAAATGTGGCGTCGTCCATCCACGCCATGTTTTCTACGATGGCCTGTCGCAACGCTGGAAACACTGCGTTTGCGCCACCAATAGCAACAAGCGAAAGCGACGAAAAGGTTTTAGCTAATTGCAGAAGGACGTTGAAGTCGATCATTTTTTGCTCAGCCAATAGGTCAAAGCAAGCGCAACAGGGATGAGTGTGAGCACGACGTATACCAGTGGCCACTTCAAAATCAAAATCCCGAGCAATGCGGCTGCGATGATTAGCCAGCCAGCCACGCCTGGTTTGATTTTTTGTGCCATTTTTAGGCCCGTACCAATAATCATTCCTGAGGCCGCGGCTGCGCCGGCCATTAGCGCCACATTTACAGCTGGAAGGTGTGAAAACTGATCATAGAGACCGGCGAGAATCAGCAGAATGCATATGGGTGCAACCATCAGTCCGAGCACGCTCACAAGGGATCCCTTAACCCCTTGGAATCGGTCTCCGATGACGACCGAGGCGTTCACGACGTTTGGCCCTGGCAATACCTGCCCCATGCCTAAAATAGTGGCGTATTCTTTTTCAGTGAGCCATTTGCTCTTTTCAACAATAATGTGCCGAGCGATCGCAGCGACTCCGCCAAAGCCGAGGAGACCGATCGTCGCGAAGCCTCGAAAAAGCTCGAAAAGACTCACATTCCTGCTGGCGGACGTCATGGCAGTAAATGTCCTAGCGAATATCGCGCGCTTCGACGTCCGTGACGTCTTTATTGGACAAAGGACCCGTCGCGGACATGGATTTACGGCGGGATTGTCGTGTCTTCCAGTATTCTTTGACTTCAAAGGGTTTGCCACGCAAACGCGCCACCACCACGAGTATGGCGATAGCGAAGATGGTAGACAGGGCAAAAACGAAGGCCATGACGAGTCCTAACATCGTGACAACGATGAAAAGTACAGTTTTAAGTGCATTGCGCAGCAGTTCGATCATGTTGTAGGTGTCGGCCCGTTTCAAACAAAAGCAATCAAGGAATAGCAATGAGTGTAACGCTAGTAGATGTCCGTGCGGCTCTGGAACAGTTGGTTGATGCCAACACCGGTCAGTCTATTTCAGCTTTGGTGAAGGACACCCAAATTCAAATCGCAGGTGTGCGTACAAGTGTTCAGGTAGTCTTAGGCTACTATCCGCCGGCTGGACATCTCCAGGCACTTCAAGAGCGGGTTGTTGGCGCACTGAAAGGGCTGGGCGTGCCAGACCCAGACGTACAGGTTTCCGTGAACGTCGTGCCCCATGCGATCCAGGCTGGCGTACAGCGTGTTCCTGGAGTGCGGAACATCATTGCTGTCGCTTCCGGGAAAGGTGGCGTTGGAAAAAGTACGACGGCCGTGAACCTTGCGCTGGCGTTGAAGGCGGCAGGCGCAAGAGTTGGGCTGTTGGATGCTGATATTTACGGTCCGAGCGTGCCAATTTTGCTCGGCGTATCGCAGCGTCCAGAAAGCTCTGATGGCAAAAGCATGACACCGGTGATGGGCCATGGTCTTCAGACAAACTCAATAGGCTTCATGCTGAGCGAAGACTCGCCCGCAATTTGGCGCGGTCCGATGGTTACGCAGGCGCTGGAGCAACTATTGCGCGCAACGAATTGGGATGATTTGGATTACTTGGTGATCGATATGCCCCCTGGCACGGGTGATATTGCGTTGACGCTTTCTCAGAAAGTCCCGGTTGTTGGGGCGGTGATCGTTACAACCCCACAGGATCTGGCTCTTTTGGATGCCCGTAAGGGCTTGAAAATGTTTGAAAAGGTCAACGTGCCGGTCTTGGGCATCGTTGAGAACATGGCAATTCATATCTGCAGCAAGTGCGGTCACGCTGAACATATTTTTGGCGAAGGCGGTGCGCAGCGTATGTCTAATGACTTCAACGTTCCGTGTTTGGGCAGTTTGCCCCTGTCGATGGCGATACGCGAGCTCGCAGACGGCGGGCAGCCCACCTCCGTATCCGAGCCGGACAGTGAGACTGGTCGTATGTATCGTGCAATTGCCGACAAATTGGCCGCGAAAATCGCTACCTTGCCAAAGGATCTGAGCGAGAAATTTGGTGTGATTTCAGTCAAGCGGACCTGATTGTTGGTCGTTTAGGGCTTACCCCCACCATCTGTAACAGGACGGGGGTAAAATCCGCGCTCTCGACTTTCAATTTAGAGGCGTTCGGCCATGAGTATAAAAAGCGATAACTGGATCCGCCGCGTGGCGCAGTCAGAGGGCATGATCGAGCCCTTTGAGCCTGGTCAGGTTCGCTCGAACGAGTCCGGCCGTATTGTGAGCTATGGCACGAGTAGCTACGGCTATGACGTCCGCTGCGCCGACGAATTCAAGATATTCACAAATATCAATTCCACGATCGTGGATCCAAAGAACTTCGATGAGAAGTCATTTGTAGACTTCAAAGGCGATATTTGTATTATTCCCCCGAACTCATTTGCGTTGGCGCGCACGGTTGAGTTTTTTCGGATTCCTCGCAGCGTATTGACTATTTGTCTTGGCAAGAGCACTTACGCTCGCTGCGGAATTATCGTGAACGTCACTCCTCTTGAGCCTGAGTGGGAGGGGCACGTGACGTTAGAGTTTTCAAATACAACCCCGTTGCCAGCGAAAATTTATGCGGGCGAAGGTTGTGCGCAAATGCTCTTCTTTGAAAGCGATGAAGTGTGCTCAACATCGTATAAGGACCGCGGCGGAAAGTATCAAGGCCAACGAGGCGTAACCTTGCCGCGAACGTAGTATTCAGTAGAGCGCCACCCAGTTTGACAGGCGAACGTAGCACTCGATTCTTATTCACCTTTAGTTTACTTGCGGAGCTGTTCGCATGAAATTTCGCTTTCCAATTTTCATCATTGATGAAGACTACCGGTCCGAGAACGCGTCGGGCCTTGGGGTGCGTGCCTTAGCGTCCGCAATTGAAGCCGAAGGGATGGAAGTCATCGGTGTCACCAGTTATGGCGACTTGAGTTCTTTCGCTCAGCAGCAGAGCCGCGCCAGTGCTTTTATTCTCTCCATCGACGACGAGGAGTTTGATGTTGACTCCCCAGAGGATGTGGCAGGAGCGATTAAAAATCTGCGCACATTCATTGGAGAGTTACGTTTCCGTAACGCCGATATCCCGATTTACCTATACGGCGAAACGCGGACTTCTGAGCATATTCCGAACGATATTTTGCGCGAGTTGCATGGCTTCATCCATATGTTTGAAGACACGCCTGAGTTTGTTGCGCGCCACATCATTCGTGAGGCGCGCAGCTATATAGATAGTTTGGCGCCGCCGTTCTTCCGCGAACTTGTTAAGTATGCGCAGGATGGGTCCTACTCGTGGCATTGCCCCGGACACTCGGGTGGCGTGGCTTTCTTAAAGAGCCCAGTCGGCCAAATGTTTCACCAGTTTTTTGGTGAAAACATGTTGCGCGCGGACGTCTGTAACGCAGTGGATGAGTTGGGCCAATTGCTGGATCACACTGGTCCGATCGCAGAATCTGAACTGAATGCGGCGCGCATCTTTCACGCCGATCATTGCTATTTCGTAACTAACGGTACGTCGACCTCCAATAAAGTAGTTTGGCACGCAAACGTAGCTGCAGACGACATTGTTGTGGTCGATCGCAATTGCCATAAGTCGATTCTGCACGCGATTACGATGACGGGTGCGATCCCTGTTTTTCTGCGCCCTACGCGCAACCATATGGGTATTATTGGTCCGATCCCCTTGGCTGAGTTTGAGCCAGAGAACATCCAGAAAAAAATTGATGCAAATCCATTTGCGCGCGAGGTCAAGGATAAAAAACCGCGTATTTTGACCTTAACGCAAAGCACCTATGATGGTGTGATTTACAACGTTGAAATGATCAAGGCCAAGCTCGGCAATATGGTCGACACCTTGCACTTTGACGAGGCATGGTTGCCGCACGCTGCATTCCATCAGTTTTATCAAGATATGCATGCGATCGGACCCAATCGTCCGCGCAGCCCGAAGGCAATGGTCTTTGCGACGCACTCTACCCACAAGCTATTAGCGGGAATCTCGCAGGCTTCGCAGATCATTGTCCAAGAGTCTGAGACTCGGAAACTTGACCGCAATATTTTCAACGAAGCCTACTTGATGCACACGTCGACTTCACCGCAGTACGCCATTATCGCCTCGTGCGACGTGGCTGCCGCGATGATGGAAGCACCAGGCGGCACAGCTCTGGTCGAAGAAAGTATTCGCGAGGCCTTAGATTTCAGGCGCGCGATGCGCAAGGTTGATCTAGAGTTTGGTGACGATGATTGGTGGTTCACGGTTTGGGGACCAGACTATCTAGCCGCGCACGGAGTGGGTGAGCAGTCGGATTGGATATTGCAGTCCAATGACCATTGGCATGGTTTCGGCGATTTGGCGGATGGCTTCAACATGCTAGACCCGATTAAGGCGACGCTCGTCACGCCAGGGTTGAACATGGATGGCACCTTCGGCGAAACCGGGATACCTGCCGCGCTCGTATCGCGTTTTCTGACAGAACATGGTGTGGTGGTTGAGAAGACGGGTCTCTACTCGTTCTTCATTATGTTTACGATTGGGATCACGAAGGGGCGCTGGAATACGCTCTTGACTGCCTTGCAACAGTTCAAGGATGACTACGATCGCAATCAACCGATGTGGCGTATCTTGCCTGACTTCTGCAAAGAACATCGTCAATATGAGCGCATGGGTTTGCGTGACCTGTGCCAGTTGATACACGCTGAATATAAAAAACATGATGTGGCTCGCTTGACGACTGAGATGTATTTGAGCGACATGGTGCCCGCACTTAAGCCTTCAGATGCCTTTGCGAGGATGGCGCACCGAGAGGTTGAGCGTGTTTCGATTGATCAACTCGAAGGTCGAGTAACGGGTGTGCTGTTGACGCCCTATCCGCCAGGCATTCCATTGCTCATTCCTGGCGAGCGTTTCAACAAAACGATTGTGCAATATCTACAGTTCGCGCGTTCGTTTAATCAAAAATTTCCAGGTTTTGAAACGTATATTCACGGACTTGGCGAAGAGACGAACGCGGACGGCGAGAAGCGTTTCTACGTCGATTGCTTGATTGAGAAATAGTGTCGCGACACACAATGCCCTTGGGTTCACTCTGTGCCGCTCTTTGATGTAGCGGTCATCGGGGCTGGTGCCGCGGGCATGTTGTGCGCGGCTATGGCTGGTCAGCGCGGCATGCGGGTCGTGCTGCTGGATCACGCCGAGAAGCTCGCGGAAAAAATTCGTATCTCTGGTGGTGGGCGCTGCAACTTTACGAACCGTGTTGTGACGGCTGAGCATTTCATTTCAGCGAACCCGCATTTTTGTAAATCTGCGTTGGCGAGTTTTACGCCTCAAGATTTCATTGCCATGGTGGATCGCCATGGTATTGCCTGGCACGAGAAGCACAAAGGGCAATTATTTTGCGATCAGAGCAGTGAGCTGATCATTGATATGCTGCGGACTGAGTGCGACGACGCAGGTGTGCAGTGGATGATGCCCTGTGCGGTCAAAGAGATTGCCTCGAGCGGGGATGAAGGGGTTCAGGGCTTTGCCTTGAGCACGGACCAAGGTCAAGTCAAGTGTCGTAACCTCGTGATTGCGACGGGCGGCCTTGCGATTCCCCAGCTCGGTGCCACCGACTTCGGTCTAAAAATTGCCCGACAATTTGGTCTGAAGGTGATCGAGCCTCGCCCTGCTTTAGTACCGTTAACATTTAATGGTGAGGAATGGCAGCCTTTGGTGGACTTGGCGGGCCTGGCGATTCCATCGGTCGTCTCGACAGGATCAGGGCGACGACCACCTGCTTTCTTGGAAGACGTACTGTTTACACACAAAGGCCTGTCCGGACCGGGAATATTGCAGATTTCCAGCTATTGGCAGCCGGGCGAGCAGATCCGCTTGGATTTGGCTCCTGATGTGGATATGGAGGCGCTTTTGCTCGAAGCGAAAGCGGGGGGGCGTCAACAGCTAGGCACGTTATTAGCCAGTCTGTGGCCGAAACGTCTTTCTGAACAATGGCTTGGGGAGTTGGCCGCGAGTCGGATCGCAGACTTGCCTGATCGGACATTGCGTGAATTGGCCGCAAGAATAAAGGGTTGGGCGGTGATCCCCAACGGAACCCTGGGCTATAAAAAGGCCGAGGTGATGCGCGGCGGGGTCGATACCCGTGGGCTGGACCAGCGCACGATGCAGGCTAAAACGGTGCCGGGGCTGCATTTCATCGGGGAAGTCGTCGATGTAACCGGCTGGCTCGGCGGATATAACTTCCAGTGGGCATGGTCCTCAGCGGCTGCGTGTGGCCGGGGGCTGGCTTGACCCTAGTGCTTGTGAGTTGTTGTAACACTCGATTTCGCGGTATGCTGACCCTGTTGTGAACGTATGCTGCGGGAGAGCGCATTTGCCGTCTCAATCAGACTGGCTTTATGCCGCCGAAGGCGCAATTCGCCCAGAATCGCTCAGGCCCCCCATACCGTAGCTTGCATTGATGCGCATCAGATCCACGCGCATCAGCACATCACTCTGGAGAGACCCGCGACCGCACTTGGTCACAACGGGCGCCGAAGGTGCACACCCGCGTTCTAGCGGGGCAACTCTCAGGCAAAAGGACAGAGGGGCGTATCGTCGCATGAGTCTGCGCTGCCTTAATTGGCCCGCGGTCTGGATGCAACGCCCTTTGATCTCTGTTCCGGAGCTATTTCATGTCTGCTGTTTTGAAACGCACGCCTCTGGCTGCGACCCATGTCGCTGCTGGCGCACGCATGGTTGATTTTGGTGGCTGGGATATGCCGGTGAACTACGGTTCACAAATTGAAGAACATCATGCCGTACGACGGGATGCTGGGATGTTCGATGTCTCTCATATGCTGAATGTGGACGTCGCTGGAGCGGATGCCACAGGATTTTTGCGACGACTGATTGCAAATGATGTGGCCAAACTTACCCAGCCAGGCAAGGCGCTTTACTCCTGTATGTTGAATCCGCAGGGTGGAGTAATCGATGATTTGATCGTCTATTTTTTTACGCCCACCGATTGGCGCTTGGTTGTGAACGCTGGAACCGCTGACAAAGATATCGCTTGGATGCAGCGCGTGGCGGCAGCTGAGGGTTTTTCCGTCACGATTACCGCGCGCAAAGATCTCGCGATGGTGGCCGTGCAAGGGCCCAACGCGCGCGCCAAAGTATGGGCGGCCCGACCACAGTGGAAAGCCGCGACCCAGGAGCTGGGTGTGTTTGTTGGTGCGCGCGTCGCACCGGACACGATGGTCGCGCGCACAGGCTACACGGGCGAAGATGGTTTTGAGATCGTTGTCCCGGCTGATCAGGTCGAGTCGCTTTGGAAGGATCTAGTTGCCCAGCAAGTGCAGCCCTGTGGCTTGGGTGCGCGTGATACGTTAAGACTCGAGGCGGGCATGAATCTCTACGGCCAGGATATGGATGAGTTGATTCATCCTAATCAAGCAGGTCTGACATGGACGGTATCGACGAAAGATGCAGACCGTCACTTTATTGGAAATAAGGCCATCAAGCAGTTTTCAGATCCGCGCACCTTCATCGGACTGAAGTTGTTGGACCGTGGCGTGATGCGTGCGCACATGAGTGTGCGTACAGCCAAGGGGCTTGGGGAAGTCACGAGCGGCACGATGTCGCCAACCCTGGGTTATTCCATTGGTTTTGCGAGATTGCCCCAAGGTATTTCTGTGGGGGATGCTGTCGAGATTGATATCCGAGGTAAATGGGTACCCGCGCAAGTGTGCAAACTGCCGTTTGTACGAAACGGACAGCCGGTTGTGCATTCTTGATTTGTTGCAAAAAGTATTCAAATTCATATTCATATTTCACGAAATTTTCAGGAGATCTTCATGAGCATTCCTAGCGATCGTAAGTACGCCAGCACACACGAATGGATTAAGGCAGACGGCGACGTCATGCTGGTTGGTATTACGGGTCCGGCTCAGGAGCAGTTGGGTGATTTGGTGTTTGTGGGCGATGTGCGCGTTGGCGCCAAGCTCGCAGCTGGTGCGACTGCTGGTGTCGTGGAGTCTGTCAAAGCCGCATCTGATATTTACGCGCCCGTGGCTGGCGAAGTCGTGGCTTTTAATGAGGCGTTGAACGACGCACCCGAGACGATTAATGCGAGTCCCTACAACACTTGGATTTTTAAACTCAAAGCTAATAACGCGGCAGATGTAGACGGCTTGCTTGATGCCGCCGGTTACCAGGCTGTTGCAGACGCGAGCTAAGGCACCCATCATGTCCAACGTATTTAATACTTCCCACGAATTTATTCCTAGGCATATTGGCCCCGGTGACCACGATCAACAGGCCATGTTGGCCGCTGTTGGTGCACCGAGCATTGCGTCTTTGATGCAAGAGGTCGTGCCCGCAAACATCCACATGACTCGGGAGCTCAACTTGCCTGCGCCACGCGCAGAGGCTGATGTGCTGGCCGAGATGAAGAAAATTGCTGGTCAGAATCAGGTTTTTCGTAACTACATCGGGCAGGGCTACTACGGCACCCACACCCCGAATGTTGTGTTGCGTAACATCTTAGAGAATCCTGCTTGGTACACGGCATATACGCCTTATCAACCTGAAATTTCTCAAGGTCGCTTAGAAGCTATTCTGAACTATCAGACGATGGTTGCAGACCTAACAGGTTTGGATATTGCTAACGCGTCATTACTTGACGAGGGCACTGCCGCCGCAGAAGCGATGACCCTTGCACGACGCGCGTCGCATGCTGAAAGCAAGGTTTTTTTCGTGTCGCAGCACTGTCATCCGCAAACGATTGAGGTGATTCGTACGCGTGCAGACGGGTTGGATATCGACGTCGTTGTCGGAGACGAAAGTAAAGGCGTTCCGGCTTGTTTTGGCTTGCTGGTGCAGTATCCGCATTCGCTGGGTGCTGTGTCTGATTACCGTGCGTTGACCGAGCAAGTGCATGCACAAGGCGGTGTGGTTGCCTGCTCCACGGACTTACTCGCATTAGCGTTGCTGGAGCCGCCTGGACACTGGGGCGCAGATATTGCGATTGGCTCTGCACAGCGTTTTGGCGTGCCTTTCGGGTTTGGTGGCCCACACGCTGGCTTTATGGCTTGCAAAGACGCCTTCAAACGCAATATGCCAGGCCGTCTCGTTGGCGTGTCGAAAGATGCTCAGGGAAATCCTGCGCTGCGCCTTGCTTTGCAAACACGAGAGCAGCATATCCGTCGTGAAAAAGCGACTTCAAATATTTGTACGGCACAGGTTTTGTTGGCTGTCATGTCCAGCATGTATGCGCTGTGGCATGGTCCACGGGGTATCGTCGCCATCGCAACGCGTGTGAATCAGGCAACATCACTACTGCGCGACGCTCTGGCTAGCTCGGGTATTAATGTCGTAAACACCACTTACTTTGACACATTGTTGTTAGAAACCGGTGCACAGACCAACAAAATCCTGGATGCAGCGCGGCAGGCAAAAATTAATCTGCGTCACGTGAGTCCGACACAAATTGCGATTTCGCTTGATGAGACAGTGACGCGCGATGATCTTGTACAGCTCATCGGCGTATTTGCTTCGGTGAGCGGCAAAGCTGCGGCGTCACTCGCAGAGTCTGTTGTCGGTTTGCCCGGTGTGCCAGCAAGTTTGCAACGCAAGGGCGCGATCCTCAGTCACCCCGTGTTCTCGAGCATCCAGTCTGAGACGGACATGTTGCGCTATTTGCGTAAGCTGTCCGATAAGGACTTGGCGTTGGATCGCACCATGATCCCGTTGGGTTCCTGCACGATGAAGCTCAACGCCACCGTGGAAATGATCCCGGTCACTTGGCCTGAGTTTGCATTGATTCACCCGTTTGCTCCTGCGGACCAAACCAAAGGCTATCAACAGATGATTGAACGCCTGTCCAAGGACCTGTGTGAGATTACTGGGTATGACGCGATCAGCCTGCAACCTAACTCGGGTGCCCAGGGAGAGTATGCAGGCTTGCTCGCGATTCGGGCATATCACCGTGCAAACGGCCAGCATCAGCGCGATGTTTGCTTGATCCCATCGTCAGCACACGGAACAAACCCTGCATCCGCCAACATGGTCGGTATGGAGGTTGTTGTCGTAGCCTCGGACTCTCATGGCAACGTCGATTTAGACGACCTAAAAGCCAAAATTGCGAAAGTGGGCGATCGTTTGGCTGCTTTAATGGTGACCTATCCATCGACGCACGGCGTGTTTGAAGAGTCGATCACCAATATTTGCGAAATGATCCACGATGCCGGCGGCCAAGTGTATATGGACGGGGCCAACATGAACGCGATGGTTGGCGTTGCGCAGCCTGGAAAGTTTGGTTCGGATGTATCGCATTTGAATCTACACAAAACATTCTGTATCCCGCATGGCGGGGGCGGACCCGGTGTTGGACCTGTCGGTGTAAAAAGCCATCTCGCACCATTT
>JBEDEU010000042.1:0-11807 GCA_041175585.1 Pseudomonadota bacterium
GCACAAACAGCAAGGATCGCATTGCAATTCTCCATTTTTTTGCTTGCAGAGGCGTTTACTCGCCTCTTTTTACCTATGGGTTCGAGTATAGCTTGGGCGGATTCGGCGATAATTGACTTACCTACTCTAAGGGATTCGCCTGCGTTATGAGCAAAGTCTTAACACTGACAATGAATCCAGCGCTCGAAATTTCGACTTCGATCGATAAAGTCGTGCACACCGACAAATTGCGCTGCACAGCAGCAAAAACTCAGCCTGGTGGCGGTGGGATCAACGTAGCGCGCGTTTTAAATCGGCTTAGCCCAATGGGGGTAACTGTATAGCCGTCTATCCGGCTGGCGGCTTAAATGGTCAATTACTTCAACAAACCTTGGATCAAGCAGGTCTGCAAACATGTCCCGTCAAGATTTTGGGCGATACCCGTCAGGCATTTTCGGTACACGAATCAACAACTGGCAAAGACTTTAGATTTCTCTTACCCGGGCCCACGCTGACCGAATCAGAGTGGCAGCCCTGCATCGATACGATACTCACACTGGCGCACGCAGGGGACACCGTAGTCGCCAGCGGTAGCTTGCCATCAGGTGTGCCCGATAACTTGTTTGCCACACTCGCAACTGCGCTCAAAAACAAAGGGGCGCGCATGGTGCTAGACAGCTCAGGTACCCCACTGAAGTTGGCACTTGCGGCTGGCGTCTATCTCGTGAAACCAAGTTTGCGTGAGCTCGAGGAATTCACAGGCCAATCCCTCCAGACTGAAGCACAATGGCGTGCTGCAGCGAGCTCCATTGTGCAATCCGGTCAAGCCCAAATTATTGCACTATCCCTCGGAGACGCCGGAGCCTTACTTGTTACGCCACAACACTGCTTCAGGGCATCTGCAATTCCCGTCGAAGTGGTCACAAGCGTTGGTGCAGGCGACAACTTTGTTGGAGGTTATGTTTGGGCCCTGCAGAATGGCGAACCACATGAGCGCTGTCTAGCCTATGGGCTCGCATGCGCCTCGTCTGCCCTCATGAATCGCAACGAAAGTGTCTGCGAGCCGGCAGCGATGCACAGTCTTTTTCCACTCGCGCGGGTTATCCGAGACGACTAGGGCTTCGCAGGTCCTGTGTAATGTTGCGGCCACATCTGCTGAATCACTTGGGTGTGGCTAGCGTAGGCGTAACAACTATCTACTTTCAGCGGCCGACCATTTGCATCGACGGGATCCGGACGCGTACGGGTGACTGGCCACAAAGCCTGATAAGCGGCCGTTGCCATGGGGCCAAGCAACTCCATCATGTGTGTGCAGCCCGCGGCACCTTTTAAGTGACCGCGCACGATCTTGCTCCAACCAGCACCAATTCGCTCTCCTTTTAGCTTCGCGAGGGTCGCGGGGGCTTCTTTACACACACCAAACGGTGTCGCATCCGAGGATGCCGCTACATCATGTATCAAGAATTGATCATCGATGACTAAGCGTACCCAAATGTCATGGATATGCTCGCCCGCTGGCTTCTCTATCTTGGCCAGTGGCGCCATGAACGGGATTGGCTTGGTATCCTCCACTCGGCCCTCAATGTCATACAAGCCATCCGCGCGACGATAAGCGCGCATCGTGATGTGTCTAGTATGAATTTCTTCGCGTTCAACGGTTGGGATTAAAGGCACGACGGATTCCTTTATGAGAAGACGAGATTTTACGGGCTTCCCCGATCACGACACCCAGCACTAAGCACTGCTTTACCTCTCAAAAAATCAAAAGAACCTCTCGCACCCATTAAGGTTAGTCAGTAATATCAAATCGTTACTTTTCTGGTGGTCGCATGGCCTCATTCCTGCAAACCTTCACCAATGTCCGCCGCGACGAACTATCGCGGACACTTGTGGCTGGGCTATTTTTCTTTTTTGTCCTGAGCGCCCTCATGGTGGTGCGTCCAGCTCGCGAGGCCTTAGGCATGCAGCGCGGCATTGAAGCCATCCGCTGGCTCTTTTTTGGCACCTTGTTTGTCACTTTAATGGTTAACCCGATTTTTGGTTGGCTGGTGAGCCGATTCAAGCGCCAAGTATTCATTTCCACGACTTATCTATTCTTTGCGCTCGGTCTTTTAGCCTTCTATTTTTTATTGGTCTTAGGGCCTACTCATGTCGGTCAGATAAGCGGGCAAGTATTCTATGTCTGGTTCAGTGTCTTCAATCTCTTTGCGACCATGCTGTTTTGGGCGCTCATGACTGATAGCTTTACAAAAGAGCAAAGCGAACGCCTATTTGGTGCAATCTCGTTGGGAGGAACACTCGGCGCGATATTTGGACCCTGGCTAGCAAGCCAGCTTGCCAAACCCTATGGCACTTCGACTCTCTTACTCGTCGCGGCTGGCTTTCTTGTGTTGGCCACCCTCTGCGCGTGGTGGATGTCGGTGTTATGCAGATCTAGTGCACCTGGCACCGAAGCCATCCGCTCGAACACCCCAGAGGAACAACCTACCGAGAATCCGATAGGCGGAAATGCCTGGGCAGGCTTGCGCGCAGTGGTTCGTTCACCATTTCTCTTAGGCATCTCGGCTTACGTGCTGATTCTTGCCGTCGTCGCTACGCTGCTCTATTTCACACGTCTTCAAATGGTTGCCGCCTTAGCGCTCGACACAGACACACGCACTGAAACTTTTGCACGGATCGATTTCTACACACAGGTCGCAACATTTGTCTTGCAGGGCTTCCTGACGAGTCACTTGATCAAACGCTTCGGCATTGCGTTCACGATGGCGCTCTTGCCACTCACCGTCATGTTTGGCTTTGTTGGGCTCGCAGTTGTGGGCTCTCTTGCCGCACTGATCGCCGCAGAGGCCAGCTTCAAAGCGGTACAGCGTGGTGTCATGCGGCCGGCACGCGAAACACTCTTCACGAACACCGCACGTGAAGATCGCTATAAAGCTAAAGCTTTTATCGATACCTTTGTTTACCGTGGCGGAGACGCTCTCGGAGCACAAACAGAGGGCTTACTAAAGAGTTTGGGCATGGGCCTTGCCGGTTTAGCTTGGTTCGCTATACCGCTTGCTCTCGTCTGGATGGTTCTGGGGTTATGGCTCGGATCCTCACCAAAACAATATTTTCAAAATATCCGCAGGAGCGAAAAATGATGAATCGACGTACCTGGTTACAAACTGCAGCCGCTGCCGCAGGCGCAGCCACACTCCCTCAAGCGTGGGCGCAAAGCATTTCGGGTAGTGGACAGCTCATCACCCGCGCTATCCCAACAACAGGCGAACGTTTGCCGATTATTGGTCTAGGCAGTTCAGCCACCTTTGCACAAGTCGCACGCTCTGAAGATCACGATGCTCTGAAAGCCGTACTGGCAAAAATGACTGAGCTAGGTGGAAAGCTTTTCGACACGGCACCAAGCTATGGCGCATCCGAAGAGGTCGCAGGCAAAATCGCACAAGAACTGGGGATTAACAAAAAACTCTTCTGGGCCACAAAGCTCAATGTTGCACCGCGCGGCGGCAAAGCGGAAGTCGAGGCTGCACGTAAACAACTTGAGGCTTCGTTTAAGCGCATTGACCGACCCGTGATTGACTTAATCCAAGTCCACAATATGGGCGATATCGCCACTCAACTACCGATCCTGCGGGAAGCCAAACAACAAGGCCGTATCCGCTATCTTGGCATCACAACAACGTTTGAGAACCAGTACGCTGAGCTCATCGAAACCATGCGGACACAGCAGATAGATTTCATTGGCACCAACTACGCCATCGATGATCTATTTGCAGAAAAAACAATCTTACCGTTAGCAAAAGAACGCGGCATTGCTGTCCTGGTCTACGCCCCTTTTGGTCGCGCACGTCTTTGGGCGCGCGTCAAAGGTCACCAAGTGCCGGATTGGGCCAAAGAATTTGATGCGACAACCTGGGCACAATTCTTCCTGAAATTCGTGGCGAGCCACCCTACCGTGACCTGTATCACTCCTGCCACAAGTCGGGTTGCAAACATGGTGGATAACATCGGAGGCGGTATTGGCCGACTACCTGACGAGGCGATGCGAAAGCGTATGATCGACTTCATCAGCAGCCTACCAAACGCTTAGGGCATCAATCGCATATTGTGCTAAATTCCTTAGTCTAATGTCCTTATTTAAACGCTCCGTTGTCTCCGAAATCACCAATCACACAAGCGTCGTTCTTTCGACGCTGATTGTGATCTGGTTAAGCGTCGTGCTCGTGCGACTGCTTGGCGAAGCAGCTGCTGGAAGAATCGGTGCAGACGTTGTAGTTGGACTCGCCGCTTTCACAACGATTGCGGCCCTGCCCATTATTCTTGCTGTTTCCCTTTTTATCGGTGTGCTCACCACGGTCACACGTAATTATCGTGAATCGGAGATGGTCGTTTGGTTCTCAAGTGGGCTGTCCCTGCTCAACTGGATCAATCCCGTTTTACGTGTTGCCATCCCAGTTTCTTTTTTGATCGCATTTTTGACGCTTTACGGTACGCCGTGGGCAAACCGTCAGATCGGTGAATACCGGGCACGCTACGAGCTACGTTCAGATCTGTCTAAAGTTACGCCTGGTCAGTTTCTTGAGACAGAAAAAGGATCACGCGTCTTTTTTGTTGAAGGTCCAACAACACCGGATGGCCCACTCGGGCAAGTCTTCATGCGCCTAATCGATCCAGACTGGTTCAGCCTGATCACCTCGAACTCAGCGGACACGGTGATGCAAGAAAATGGCGATAAGTTTCTGGTGCTTGGCGCAGGACATCGATACGACTTCAAACTCGGTACGCCTGAAATGCGACTTGCTGAGTTTGATTCATTTGGCGCACGCATTGAGAGCAAAGATGGCGAGGCTTCTCTAAAAAAAGCGCGAGAAGAAACCTTGAATAGTCGCCGCTCGCGTCCAACGGCTTGGCTAATTAGCGATCGCGTCCCCAGTTCGTCGGGTCAATTAATGTGGCGCGTTGCGTTGCCGATGGCCGCCTTAAATCTTGCCTTGATCGCGATACCCTTGGGTGCAGTTAACCCGCGTATTGGCCGGTCGGGCGACTTGCTGATGGCTGGCTTAGTTGCCATGCTTTATCTAAACATGATTAACCTCTCACAAGGTTGGATCATACACAGCAAACTATCTTTCGTTGTAGGGGTGTGGCTGGTGCATGCTGTCTTTGCTGCTTGCACCCTTGCCCTGCTCTGGCATCGCCTGCGCGTCAAAACTCCCAAGCCACCCACTGTGGCACCAGCTTAACCCTCTAAAAAGTAATAAAGGAAATCTCATGAGCGGACTTCAAAAAATCGACACCACTATCGGCAATGGCGCTGAAGCTACAGCAGGTCAACACGTTTCAGTGCATTACACCGGCTGGCTTCACGACACAACTGCAGCAGGAAACAAAGGCGCCAAGTTTGATAGCTCGGTAGACCGCGGTGACCCTTTTGATTTTCCGTTAGGTGCCGGCCATGTCATTAAGGGCTGGGACGAAGGCGTTGCCGGCATGAAAATCGGTGGTAAGCGTACACTGATCATCCCCCCAGAAATGGGCTATGGCGCGCGTGGTGCAGGCGGCGTCATTCCTCCAAACGCCACATTAGTATTTGATGTGGAATTGCTGGCAATCGGTTAATCAGGAGACCATCATGCAGCGAAATATTTTTTCAGCAATACGTGCAATTGGGATCAGCAGCGTAGCTGCGTTGACGTTGTTTGCGACTTCGCAGGCGAACGCACAGAGCGCCGCCAATTACCCCAACAAACCCATCACGATCGTCGCGCCCTTCGCACCAGGCACGCTCACCGACATCCTGACACGCACTATCGCAAACAAACTGTCGATCGCGCTAGGTCAACCCGTTGTTGCAGAAAACAAAGTCGGCGCTGACGGCAATATCGGTGCAGCCTACGTTGCCACCGCCCCTGCAGATGGCTACACGTTGTTAGTGGGTGCAACCAGTATCGGTTCGATCAACGTGTTGCTGCACAAAAACATCAAATACGATCCACAGCGCGATTATGTTGGTATCACTAACTTGATCAGCGTGCCGAACGTTCTGGTTATCGGATCGCACGTCCCAGCAAAAAATCTGAAAGAGTTGCTCGCCCTACAAAAACAGAAGAGCTTTAATTACGGCTCCAGTGGTGCCGGTGGCAGCATGCATTTGGCCGGTGAGATCTATAAAAAGATGGCTGGTGTTGAGATGGTGCACATTCCCTACAAGGGCACGACACCCGTCATCAACGACATCATTGGTGGCCGCGTTGAAATGATGTTCTGTAATTTGCCAGTCTGCTTGTCGCTGATTAAGTCAGGCAAGCTGACCGCACTGGGCGTCACCTCTGCCACGCGCTCACCACTCTTGCCAGACGTTCCAACACTGGCTGAGGCTGGCCTACCGGGCTTTGACGTGAGCGGTTGGTTTGGTTTGTTCGCGCCCAAAGGGACACCACCGGAAATCGTGGCTAAGCTCAACGCCGAAACCGTCAAGATCTTGAACGATCCTCAGTTCAAAGAAGAGTTTTTGAGCAAGGGCGCAACCACAATCGGTGGCTCCTCAGAGGCCTTCACCAAGTACGCTGCAGAAGAGCGCGTACGCTGGGCGAAGATCATTGAGGAAGCAAAGATTACATTGGAGTAAAACGCTTAGTTCGATTAAGCGGCTAAATCAGCGAGCCACGACGCTGCGTCAACAATAAGCACCCCTTGCTTTTCTTGTTGTTGACGTAGTTGACCCACTGCCTGCACTGCGGTCGAGTCAGGAAATTGTTTTGCAAAACGCGCTAATGCGCCGTGTAAACGATCGTCACTAGCTTTACACTCGATTAGATGCGTCAGTTCTTGTTTTTCACTCAAAACAAAATCGATTTCAGCACCGTCTTTCGTTCGCAAGTAGTGTAAATCCACCTCTCTTCCGGTGCTATCTTGCAAAAAATGCACATGCTTCTGAAGCATCGTCGCCATAGCGTTCTCTAGTCGCACGCCCTCATCACCTCTAACTAGACCCGTGTCATAAAAGTAAACTTTCGGGGTCTTCAGCAAACCTCTTGCGATGTTTCGATGCCAAGGGTGGATCGTGAAGACAATAAAGAGCGCTTGAAGGATTTCAAGGTAAGTCGATACGGTCCCTGGCGAGATCGCCAAGTCACGTGCGATAGAGTTCAACGAGAGAGGCGAGCCAACTCGATCACGCAACAACTCAACAAATAAACGCATCGCTCCAACTTCACGCAGTCTGGAAAATTCCAACACGTCGTCACGGACAAGGCCTGTTAAATACTGAGCTCGCCATCGATTGGCATCTTCGTTCAACTCTGCCGTGCACGGCTCTGGAAAACCGCCGCGCTCGATTAAATGAGCTAGCGCCTGATAGGGCTCAACGCCAGTCACTGCACACCACTCTTTAACCGAAAAAGGATGTAATCGATAAGAAAAAAAGCGCCCCGCCAACGACTCGCCTGTATGCCGGAAAGTATCCATGCGAGCACTGCCCGTGACTAGTAGCGACTGCGAAGCTGGACGACCGTCGACTACGCCTTTGAGCCAATTTTTCCAGAGGTCCATCTTATGGATCTCGTCTAACACCAACAGGCCAGCGTCTTTTCGCCAGGATTGATCAATCAAAATCCTGCGATCTTGCGCAACATCCCAATTGAAATACTGCGAACCTGCAAACTCAGGCATACAGTGTTTCGCGAGGGTTGTTTTGCCCACTTGACGAGGCCCAGTCACAATCACCATCTTGCGATGGAGATCTTTTAAAACTAGCTGGTCAAGATAGCGCTTCATGCGACTATTTTAACGTGAATTGCAAAAAAGTCGCGACTTTTTTGCAATTCACCTCATAAAAGTCGGAAAATCTGGTCCAAAAGGACTTAGGCCGTCATACCGCAGTCTTTAGCCTGACGCGCTTCGAACTGAAGACAGCGCTCATCGTGCTTAAAGCCACGAATACCACCACGGACTGTACCGGGCTCACAGCTCCGGTACAGATCTCGCCACGACTCAGGCATCTGATCGCTATCTGGTGGCGCAATCCAAAGCCGGTATAACAATCTTTTTTTAGCTGGATCTTCATGATCCACGAACTCAGTACGCGAGTGCAGCGTCACATGGCTGCTAATGATCTGGACATCACCTGGCTCAAGCCACATCTCGTACGCGACATCGGGTCGACGCATCACTTGATCAAATTGCTCCAGCGCGGCGAATTGCTCGGGCTTTAACTGCGGTGCACCTTCAATTTTTTGCGCACTTCGCACACGATTCCAGTTCCAGCGGCCAAACCACTTACCCTTGCATTCTGAAAAAATCGGCATCACCACGTAAGGGCCCTCGTCGGGCGCCTGCTCGCCTTGACGGCTAAACGCAATGGGCTCGTACAACCATTTAACTTGATCTGGATATTCACGCACCATCACATCGTGTCCGGCCATTGAACTGCTAATAATGGTCTTACCGCCCGACACCGCTTTGTTAAAGCAGCTCAGAAAAATAATGTCCGACGAATCTGTATGAAAATCTAGATCTGCATTCGAGGAATAGCCCCTTCCCGTACCAGTTCGGTAATCCATCCCTGCATTACGTACGGCAGAGATGTATTGCGTCTCTTTTCCTTGTGGCCTTGGTACGCCTGAATGCAAGCCCAGGCCCCACGTCAAAATCTCAAACTGATGTGCAGTGAGCTCTTCTCGTGGCAGACCTTTGATCAATGCGACTCCACGCCCGCGTTTGACCTCTTCTAGCGCAGCCGAGAGGATCTGTAATGTTTTGCTCCAAGAAAAATCAGCAGGACTGTAGTCGAACAAGGTTTTATTGGTATCAGCGATGGCGGTAACTGTTCGCACCATCTCTTGACGCGTCTCGTCATCAACCCTAAATATCCAGCGCTGATCGTTCTGCAGATCAGCCGTGCGCCAATTTGAGGGGTGTTGTAAGGAAAGCATATCGTCGCTCCTACCTTTTGATTGTCTGACACTTAAAACTAAACAGCCAAAACCCCACTGGCACCCAGCAAGGCCCCTATCCCTAGCAACCAAAACATATTGATTTTGGTACGCCACACAATCAGCGCTACCACAGCTGTGAGCACCCAAAGTGGCCAGTCGTGCACACCATCGGTATTCGCTGTCGCAAGCAACCAACCAGACGCCACCATCAGCGACGTCACGATCGGCCCCATGCCCTGCTTAAAGGCACGTACGGCGCGTAAATCTTTATTGCGGTGCACCCAGCTTGCAGTAATAAAAATCAACGTCGAACTCGGCACCAGAATCCCGATCATGCTGAGGCTCGCCGCAAACAGCGCGGGGCCGAAACCGCCTGCATTCAAACCGATATTCCAGCCAATCAAGGCTACGAATAAAACGTTTGGTCCAGGCGCCCCCTGTGCGATCACGACCGACGCACTGAACTGTGCATCGGTTAACCATTGCTCCTGCGTCACAAGATGATGATGTATTTCAGGCAGCATCACCAACGGTCCGCCGACTGACGTCAGCGAGAATTGCAGGAAATATCTTAATAGATCAAACCAGTCCGACCACTGCATCACAATGCTCATAGGGGGATTCATGGCTTTGCCTTCTTCGCGGCATCTTTAAGCTTGATATACGCGATCACACAGCCAATACCACCTAGCCCGAGCAAGACATACGTCATACGCCATTGCAACAACGCGGTACCGACAAAGCTTGCGATACCCAATGTCGCACATAATACGGGTCCTAAGATATTATTTTTTAACCCGGACAATAACTTGATACCCGTTGCAGTAATCAGCCCGGCCGCAACCGCCCCCATACCACGCAAGGCTGAAATCACTTCCGGGTGGTGCCCAAAAAATGTGTACGCAACCGCCAACAGCAACACAATCACCGACGGCATGGCGAACATGCCCACGACCGCAGCGACTGCACCGCGCCAGCCAAAGTAGCGTGAACCCACGATGACAGCGATATTCAAAGCGGGTGGTCCGGGCATGGTGCGCGCGACCGCCCACTCTTCAATGAACTCTGAGCGGGTCAGCCATTTTTTCTTTTCAACCATCTCGCGCTCAATAAACGCGAGTACTCCACCAAAGCCCTGAATGGCTAAGAGGCTAAAGGTAACAAACACCTCGCGTATCGACTGCGGACGAGGCCTATCCAACGAAGTCATGCTGCTTTGCTTCCAACAATTAATTACGTAAGGCCTTCAACACACGTTGTCCGGCGCGGCCATCCACGGGCATTCCCACTTTAGCCTGAAAATCACTGATCGCCTTACGCGATACGGCACCGATTAAGCCATCGACTTCGCCGACGTCATACCCGCGTTTAATCAACAGCTGCTGAATCTCGCGACGCTCTGCACGACTTGTGCCCGCGTCATCCGTGGGCCAAGGAGTCTTAAATACTCCCCCGCCCCCGATACGGTCTGCTAAGTGCGCAATCGACAAGCCATAGGACTCCGCCGCGTTATAGCTGTAGATAGCATCGAAATTGCGGAATACCAAAAACGCAGGACCTTTTGGCCCGGACGGCAACAATAAGGCGGCTTGGGTCGCGTCCGTTACACCGGCACCCTTGGCGCGCGCTGCATCAATAGGCTTGATACCTGCAGCGGTCCATTGCGACAAAGGCTGCTTTGTGCGTCGACCCGAAGGGCCGGCGTAGTCCGCCGGGATCTTGACCTCGTAACCCCAGGCCTGGCCCTTTACCCAACCCGCCTTCTGCAGAAAGTTAGCTGTTGAGCCCAAGGCATCCGGAACAGAGTTCACGATGTCACGCTTACCGTCACCATCAAAATCAACGGCTAAACGTTGATAAGTCGTAGGCATGAACTGAGTCTGACCAAACGCCCCCGCCCATGAGCCCACCAATACCTCAGGCGCAATATCGCCACTTTGCAGAATACGTAGCGTGGCTAGTAACTCGCCCTTAAAGAACGCCTGCCGCTTATTCGCACAGACGAGCGTGACCAGCGAACGCACCAGTTCACGCTTGCCTTGTATACGACCGTAGTTGGACTCAACACCCCAGACGGCCACGATTACACGTGCATCGACACCATACTGTTGCTCGGCCCGCTGCAACACCTCAGACCATTTTTTTTGCATAGCAAGACCATCGTCGACTCGCTCCTGATCAACCAGCCCCGCAACATAATCCCAAATCGCAGTACGGAACTCCGGCTGAAAATCAAACGCCTTCAACACATCAGGATCAGACTCAACACCCTTGGTTGCACTATCAAACGTTTTGGCGGTAATGCCTTGCGCCAACACTTCTTTGCGCAGACCCGACACGCACGCATCAATGTTTTGAGCCTGACTGGCTCCAGTCAACAAAGCCAGACCACTTAGCAAACTAGCAGCAAGAGATTTCGAGGTCCGCATGCCCATTACCCGCGACGCATTTTGGCCATCAACGCCGTCACATCCGACGCAGAATGCTTTTCAAGCGAAAGCAATACTTGCAACAATTGCTCAACGACAGCAGGATCTTGTCCCTCCGCGTTATGCCGATACTTAGCGATGATGTCCTCATCCGAAGCCGGATTCTCTGGCTCACCCTTGGCCAGAGGCACGTCGACGCTATGGGTTGCACCCTGCTTTGTCTTCAACACGATCGAGGCGCCGCGGCTCGCGGGGTAGGCCTTCGCCCACTTGTCGTCGAGCGTGGCGTTGATACGATTCGCTAAGCCCTGGATCTCTTTATTCGCAACCACCGACTGCACATAACGATCCTCACCCACATCGCCGTAATAGGCAGCCATTGCAACTGAGTACGCCAGACTAAACTTCGCGCCTTCGGCTGAATCAGGAATTTCCTTCGCACCACAGAAACTAATCGCTACAGGAT
>JBEDEU010000043.1:0-11762 GCA_041175585.1 Pseudomonadota bacterium
CTCAACATCGAAACTTAACTTGCTATACAACGCGGCATTAATCGCGTGGGTACCCGCCGTTCCGAGCAGATAGGTGTAACCATCTGGAGCCGAGCGGGCGACGAAATCAGAGCCGATGTTTCCGCCTGCTCCCGTTTTACTGTCCACAACAATTGACACATTCAGCGACTTAGTTAGTAAGTCACCCAACTTGCGGGCATAAATGTCTGTTCCTGCCCCACCAGGGAAGCCCCCGATAATAGTAATTGCACGGCTCGGCCAAACATCTGACTGGGCAAAACTAGCCGCAGAGACTGCTGTCAGCGCAACTGCTGCAGTGAATTTAAACTTGCGAATCATGTTGTTCATGTAAACCTCGTTTAACGTATGGTGCCTTGACCGGAAATCCGGCGGCAATGGTTTAAGGAAGCCTCGATTAAGTTATCACTTGCCTCGGGAGTACGAAATGCCGAATGGGCGGAGAGCGTCACGTTCTCAACTTTCGTGAACGCGTGGTCCTTAGGTAGTGGTTCAACGTCAAACACGTCCAAACCTGCATGACCCACCTTCCCCGACTTCAAACCCTCGAGCAAAGCAGCCTCATCGATAACCGCACCACGGGCCGTGTTGATCAGAATGACCCCATCCTGCATCTTTTCAATACGTTCACGAGAGACAAACCCACGTGTTTCGTCGTTTAAAAGCAAATGCAGAGATATCACCCGACTGCGCGCTAACAGCTCATCGAGCTCGACGAACTTCACACCAGGATGCGTCTTTGGGGATCGGTTCCAGGCGAGCACTTCCATGCCGGCACCCAGAGCAAGCCGAGCCATTTCAGCGGCAATGCCCCCAAAACCAATCAAGCCAAGCGTTTTGCCAGTCAGTTGAACAGCATCCGTGCGAAGCCAATTCCCAGCACGCATACCACGGTCCATGAGAGCAAAGCCTTTTGCGCTCGCCCACATCAAGGCAAACGCGCATTCCGCGACGGCTGTGTCTCCGTAGCCTTTGATAATATGAACTTCAATACCGATTTCCGCGAGCTCTTCGGGGTTCATATATGAGCGCGCACCCGTGCCCAGAAAAACCACGTGTTTGAGGCCTTTGCATTGACGCGCGATCGCCGTAGGCACCGACGTGTGATCGACAACCAAAATTTCAGCATCCCCCATCACTGCAGGGATTTGCTCTGGGGTGATATCTGCTTGGCGATTGATAATGTAAGGAATATCGTCTGCTCGGTGTAACCGTTGCGCAACATCAGCCAAAGAAGGATTTGCGTCAATAAATACGGCTTTCATTCGGTAATTCCTCAGTCCAGAAAATGGCGGCAAAAGTGCACGTGACTCAAAAGGTCAATCATACCGGACAGCGAGCCAACAAATCTAAGTTTTTCCTAAGAAAACTCTCTCAAATGCTACGATAGTCGTCTAGCGTTTAACGCCTTCAAAACCCCAAGAAAATGAACCCAGCCGACCTGCAAGATGATAGTGAAGACTCCAGCTTCACACTTGAGCAACGCAAACGTGCTGCCAACAAAAGTACATGGGTAAGTGTTGGGGTCAACACAGTCATGTCATGCACCCAAATTGTGGTTGGCATTTTTGCCAAGTCGCAGGGCTTAATCGCTGACGGCATTCACTCACTGTCCGATCTGGTTGGTGACTTTGTTGTGCTTTTCGCGAGCCATCACAGCCAAAAAGACGCTGATCAAGACCACCCCTATGGACACCAACGTTTTGAAACGGCTGCCTCAATGTTTTTGGGCGCCCTGCTTATTGCTGTCGCGATCGGCATGCTGTGGGCTGCCTTTGAGAAGTTAAAGGATCCCGACTCAATCCCGACCGTACACGCCTCAGCCTTATGGGTCGTGGGTGCTGCCCTCGCGATCAAAGAACTGTTGTTTCGCTACATGTTGCGGATTGCGAAGCAAGTTAAGTCGAGCATGCTGGTCGCGAACGCCTGGCACGCTCGGTCAGATGCTGCGTCCTCCTTGGTTGTCGCAATAGGCATCATCGGTAATCTTTTAGGACATCCGATTCTTGACCCCATTGCCGCCTTAGTGGTGGGCTTAATGATCGGAAAAATGGGATGGGAGTTTGGCTCAACGGCCTTTCACGACTTAATGGATCGTTCGGTAGACGAACAAGAAGTTGTCGCTATTACCGCGACGCTTCTTCAGACCCCTGGCGTTTTGGGTGTCCATGACGTACGCACACGCAAGATGGGCGATATGATTCTTGTCGATGCGCATATTGAAGTCGACGCTCATCTCACGGTAGAGGTCGGGCACGACATTGGCCTAGCTGCACGTCAGGCCGTGATGCAAAGACACCGCGTCCTCAATCTGATGACACATATCGACCCTGTGCCTTCAAAGACAGACGCCCATATTACGTCCACCAAAGGCCAAGTCGCCCTTTGAACAGCCACAATGCAAAACGCAACCAACAAGCCTCTGTCACTGTTTGAGAAGATCTGGGCACGTCACGTCATTGTCGAGCGCGCGCCAGGCCCCTCACTCCTGTATATCGATCGGCACATCATCCACGAAGGGTCTTTTCATGCGTTCGCACAACTGAAAGAGCGAGGCCTAACCGTCAAGAACCCCAAGCAAATTTTTGGTGTGGCTGATCATTATGTGCCAACGACCAGCCGAGACCCAAAGGATGCAGTTACCCAAGAGGTGACTGAGATGATTCTGAAGTTTGACGACAATATGCGCTGGAGTCGTGCAAATTATTTCTCAATGCAGGACCCCAGACAAGGCATCGTGCATGTGGTCGGTCCGGAACAAGGCATATCGCTACCTGGATCTACCCTGACATGCAGTGACAGCCACACCTCGACGCACGGCGCATTTGGCGCCATCGCGTTTGGAGTCGGACAGTCTGAGAGCTGTCACATCTTGACGACTCAGTCGCTTTGGCAAACCAAGCCCCCTTGCACACGGATCGAGTTGCAGGGGACGCCAGGCCCAGGCGTGAGCGGAAAAGACATCATTCTTGCGCTCATCGCCTTGCTGGGCACCTCAGGCGCGACGGGCCAAGCGATTGAATATTGTGGCTCGGCGATACAGACGCTGACAATCGATGACCGTCTCACCATGTGCAATATGACCATTGAAGCCGGGGCACGCTTTGGCATCATGGCGCCAGATGACACTATATTCAACTATCTATACGGGCGCCCTTTCGCCCCGCAAAAAGCACAGTGGGACGTTGCCGTCAATGACTGGCGCAAACTCTACTCCGACGAAGACGCGCACTACGACCGCACGCTTTCAATCGATGTGAGTGCCTTGTCACCCATGGTTACCTGGGGAACCAGCCCCGAGCAGGCCCTCCCAATTACAGATTGTGTGCCAGACGTACGTAACGGGGACGCTAGCACCACCGCTGCCATGCAATACATGGGTGTGACGCCTGGACAGCCTCTTGATCAAATAAAAATCGATCGCGTCTTCATTGGATCTTGCACGAATGCGCGCCTGAGCGATTTGCGCCATGCCGCAGACGTACTGCGTGGTCGCAAATCACGTGTACCAGGGATGGTTGTTCCTGGCTCGATGGATGTCAAGCGCCAAGCGGAGGCAGAAGGCTTGGATCGCGTGTTCATTGATGCCGGCCTGGAGTGGCGTGAAGCAGGCTGTTCAATGTGCGTTGGTATAAACGGCGATCTCGCGGCACCCGGCGAACGAGTTGCCTCGACCTCAAACCGCAATTTTGTCGGACGGCAAGGGCCTGGCGTGCGCACTCACCTCATGAGCCCGGCGATGGCCGCAGCTGCAGCGGTAACAGGCAGGCTGTCTGACGTACGCCGCCTTCCCAAGGAATAAGCCGATGCGTGCGTTTACACAACTACAAGGTCTAGCCGCCACGATCCCCGGTAAAAACATCGATACGGATCAGATCATTCCTGCGCGCTTCTTGAAACGAAGCCGGACTGATCCCGATTACGCAAACTATCTTTTTCACGATATACGCTTTAGCGACAGCAATGATCCAGACCCTACGTTTGTGTTGAATCAACCCACGTTCAGTCACACAAATATCCTGATCGCAGATGAAAACTTCGGTTGTGGCTCTTCTAGAGAGGCGGCCGTTTACGCGCTCGAAGCATTCGGCATTCGCGCCATCATTGCACCGAGTTTTGGTGATATCTTTTTTAACAACTGTTTGAAAAACGGCCTACTGCCAATTCGACTGCAACAAAGTGACATTGATATCCTAGCGCGCGCGGACGCTGACATCAAAAACAGACTTGATCAGACTGGCGAACCAGTTTCTATTTTTGTCGATTTGAAGGCCTGCACGATTCGGCATACTCAAAGTGGCACCACAATTTCCTTCAGTATCGATCCATTCTGGCAGGAATGTCTTTTGAAAGGTCTAGATGAGATTGACCTCACACTGAGCTATCGATCATCGATCGATGCATTTGAAGCTAAGCATCTAGCCGCAACACCTTGGTTAACACACGCAGACACCTAACATCATGTCACTACCTCTTACAGGCCTTCGGGTCATCGAACTCGGCCAGCTCATCGCTGGGCCGTTCGCATCAAAAATCCTCGCCGAGTTCGGCGCTGACGTCATTAAGGTTGAGCCACCAACAGGAGGCGACCCCTTAAGAGGTTGGCGTCTTATTCACGACGGGACCTCTGTATGGTGGGCGGCACACGCGCGCAATAAGCGTTCTCTAACGCTTGATCTACGAACCCCAGAAGGCCAGGAGGTTATTCGGCAGTTAGCCAAGGATGCGGACATCTTGATAGAGAACTTCCGTCCGGGCGCGATGGAGAAATGGGGTCTTGGCTTTAAAGATCTGCATGCTCTCAACCCCAAACTCATCATGCTTCGCGTATCGGGTTACGGCCAATCAGGCCCCTACCGTGACCGGCCCGGATTTGGTGTGATTGGGGAGGCGATGGGCGGACTCCGCTATCTAAGCGGTGAGCCGGGACGACCACCTGTTCGCGTAGGGGTATCGATCGGAGACACTCTCTCGGGGTTGCACGGCGTCATTGGAGTCATGATGGCATTACGCCACCGCGAACAACAAGGCGGCTTGGGTCAAGAGGTTGATGTCGCGCTATACGAGTCGGTCTTCAATATGATGGAAAGCCTCTTACCGGAGTATTCCAAGTTTGGGGCTGTCCGCCAGCCCTCCGGTGCCAGTATGCCAGGCATCGTTCCAACCAATGCCTACCTCTGCAAAGATGGGCGCTACGCACTCATTGCCGGAAACGGCGACAGTATTTACAAGCGACTCATGGAGTCGATCGGACGACCGGACCTCGCCAATGATCCAGAGCTTGCAAACAATGTCGGACGTGCTGCAAACGTCGAGCGCATCGATCAAGCCATCTCTGACTTCACGTGTCAGCATGATCTTGATTCAGTGCTGGCACTGATGAATAAAGCAGGTGTGCCTGCAGGCAAGAGTTACGATGCAGCCGACATTGCAAACGATCCGCACTACCAGGCTAGAGATATGATTCTGGAAGCGAAACTACCGGACGGTTCAACGGTAGCGGTTCCAGGCATCGTTCCAAAGCTAAGCGCGACGCCCGGGCAAATTAGTCGCGAGGCACCTTCGCTGGGGCAGCATACAAACGAGATTTTAGATTCGTTAGGTATTGATGCAACCAAGCAATCTGATTGGAAATCCCGCGGAATAATTTAAGAGAACACCATGACGGAAAGTTCAAAAAAAGTGTTTATGCAGGAAGTCGCGACGCGCGACGGCTTTCAAAACGAAGCGCAATTTATTGCGACAGAAGATAAGGTGCGTGTTGTTGACGCTCTAAGTCTGTGCGGCTTCGCAAAAATTGAAGTGACCTCCTTCACATCTCCCAAAGCGATCCCCGCCCTGCGCGACGCTGAGGATGTCATGCACCAGATCAAGCGCCAGCCCGGCGTCGAATACACCGTGCTTGTGCCGAATGTGCGGGGGGCTGAGCGTGCCCTATCCTGTGGTATCGACGAAGCTAATCTTGTTATGTCGATGAGTGAAACGCACAATCGATCCAATTTGAGGATGACGCGGGAACAGTCATTCGAACAGTTACGCCAGGTTGTCGCAGCCATTTCCGGTAGTCGGGTCGCGATCAACATTTCACTTTCCACCACGTTTGGTTGTCCGATGGAGGGCGATGTGAGCGAAGACGAAGTGATGCGCTGGTTAGATCGCTTCGCAGGTATCGGGGTCAAGCGCGCGACACTGTGCGATACAACCGGAATGGCTTATCCATCCCAAGTCAAATCGATGGCCTTGCGCGCGCAACAACTCCACCCAGAGATGGAGTTCACCATGCACTTTCACAACACACGCTCGATGGCGCAAGCAAACGCCCTCGCCTCACTGAGCGCTGGTATCAATCGGTTTGACGCCTCATTGGGCGGTATCGGTGGCTGCCCTTATGCGCCAGGCGCCAGCGGCAACGCCTGTACGGAAGATATGGTGCACATGCTTGAGCTAGAAGGCTTTGATACAGGCGTTGACCTCAATAAATTACTTGAAGTGTCAAGAACGCTACCAACTTTGATCGGCCATGACATTCCGAGTCAGCTACTCAAAGCTGGACCAAGGTTAGCCCTACATCCCGCGCCCGAGTACACGCGCGATATCAAATAAAAAAAGCCGCTCACAGGGGCGGCTTTTTTTTCGAGCGATCGTGATTAAACGACGTGCACTTCAAACTCGCCCAAGCCCTCAACGCGACCGATCATCTTGTCGCCCTTCACCACGGCACCTACACCCTCTGGTGTACCAGTGAAAATCAAATCACCTGCTTTGAGCTCAAATAAGCCTGAGAGGTAAGAAATGCTCTCTGGAATGCTCCAGATGAGTTGTGTCAAATCGCTGGATTGCTTTTGTACACCATTCACATGAAGAGAAATACTGCCCTTCGAAAGTACACCAGTCGCCGCGACAGGATGAATCGGACCAATCGGACCTGATTGATCAAATCCTTTGCCCACTTCCCAGGGACGGCCTTGTTTTTTTGCTTCGTTCTGCAGATCACGTCGTGTCATGTCGAGACCTAAGGCGTAACCAAAAATACATTTATTTGCCTGATCAACAGGAATATCACGACCACCACTACCTAAAGCAACAACTAACTCCATCTCGTAGTGCAAATTCGATGTCTTGCTTGGATAAGGCATTTTGCCTGCCTGGCCTGAGGCGACAGGCACGAGGGCATCTGCAGGCTTACAAAAAAAGAAAGGGTCTTCCCGACCGGTAAATCCCATCTCCTTGGCGTGCTCAGCATAATTGCGGCCTACGCAATACACACGACGCACGGGAAACAAAGACTTACTACCCACAACGGGCAGACCTTGCGTTGGCTCAGGAGAAAAAACATAGTCAGACATGAGAGCGTTTCCTAGATATTTGATTGTGAATTTATACTTATACGGCGGGCACTTTAACTGCAAAAAGATTAGTTATAGAGTAGTCAATGGCAAATCGACTACTTGTCGTTAGGTTTAGAGCGAGCTGGGTCAGGCAATGTACTGACCGGTGCGGGCTCGCCTAAGTGCGGCACAGGAGCACTGTCAAAATAATCGTACATGTCATCCTGTGCAGAAACGCCACTTTCCGAAGTGGCTGCTGCGGTCGACGATCCCGGCAGGGTCGTACGATCCTCACTCCAATCCGCTGGAAAGCCCGTATCAGCCAGGTAGGTCAGCCCTTCAGCATGGAGCAAGCCTGGGTCAGACTGGATATCTGCAGGAGGTAACAGTACCTCCTGAGCCAGTACAGGAATTGCTACACCCAACGCAGTTGCGGCACGCCACTGCATTGCGGCATCTTGCGGACGATTAATTTTGTCATAGAGCGACGCAAGCGAGACGTGGACGCGTGCATCGCTGCGACGAGCCAAGCTACGCACCAGATAGCTCTCTGCCTGACCCCAAATCTGACCGGATAAACAAAGGTTTCCAATCGTTGCCAATAAATCTGGATCTGCTGGATTCTTTTGAAGCCACGCTTCAGCCTTCTCTAACCGTCGGGTAACCTGGGAAGACTCCGCACGAGCGTATGCCGCAAGCAGGCGAGGATCAAACGACACTGCAATCGCCTGCTCAAGCACCCGAGAGGACTCATCGAGTTGACCAATGACCTCAAACGCCTGAGCACCCGCAAGCGCGACTTCAGGCAGAACGCGCTCAGAGGATTTGAGATCAGCCCAAACTTTTTGCCAAGTCCCTGCGTGCGAAGTCTCACGGATACGCGCGGCCGCAGCGAGCTCAATAATCTGCCGCGCTTCGGTATCGTGCAACGCTCCCCGCTTGTTGAGCGTGCGCGAAATAGCCAAGACCTGCTCATGCCGATTCAATTGTCGGTATGCTCGCAGAAAAAGCCTGAGCGCATGCACTTGCTTAGCCCCGGACTTTTGCAACATGTTGAGTTCCGTTAACGCCTGTTCCGACAAGCCTTGGTCAAGATAGAGCTCTGCAGCCACCGTCGATACCGCTTCACGCAGCCCGACGTCCTCTTTAGACTTGTCCTTTGCAGACACAATCAACCCATCACGACGGTCGTACTCACCTAACGCATGCGCAGCGCGTGCCGCAGACAAGGCCGCAAGCACGCTCTGATTCATACTCTTGCTGCGACCAAGCAGTTTGGTCAAATCCTTTTCTGCATGCGCATAGCGCCCTTCCAAGAGCTCAGTCCAACCTTGCTCGAGCAACTCATGATCACGACGTAGTGCGCGACGGCGGCGCCAACTCTTAACACGGCCTGGAATATCTAAAACGAGCGCAATCAAGCGCAACGACAGGTACAACAGGAAAAAGCTCGCCGCAGTTGCCAGCACTGCAAAGGGCAAGGACACTTGTATGCGCCACTGGTTGACCAACACCAGTACATGTCCGGTGTTCTCGCGCAACACAACAGCCAAGACAACAGCAATCGTAGCTAAGACAAGCGTCCACAACCAAATGCGCATGCTTATTGCCCGCCTTTGGGAGATCCGTCGCTCTGACGCACAGCCTCAAGTGCCGCGACGCTATCGGTAATGTCTGGAATAACAATCGCAACATTAAGGGAAGCCAATTCACGCAAGAGACGCAGCGCACTGACCACCTCAGGTGACTTGGGATCGTAGCGAGAAGCCACAGCGCCTTCAATGGTCGACAACTCTAACTGCCAGATCGTTGACTGATGCATCAAGAGTGCCATTTGCGCAGTCAGCAGACGTGCACGTAAATTCGCTCTTAATAACGTCCCCTGCTCTGGGCTCATGAGCAAGGCATTCTTATCGGTCACACGCTGCACGCTAATGACATCGGACAACTCGCGCACCAGGAAAGCAGCACTGGACTTAGCTGACACACGAACCTGACGCCAAAGTGTCTGCCACCAATCTTCGACAACGTCTCCCGGACTCGCTTTGCTAGCGTTGCTAGAAACCGCTGGGGCAGAAGCCATGGTTGAGGCATTGCGATCCCGTGCCGACATGAGTCCGGGCGAGGCCTCATCAGGCACCAACAGGGGAGCCTTCCCCAGCAAGTTAGTGACTTGTTCAAGCTTGGCAGAGACTCCAGGTATGTCGACGGTTGCAACCCCACGGAGACGATCTAAGTCAGCACTTATCGCGCGTTGTAGTGATGCGAAGCGTGGGCGATCTGCCCGCACCAACATGGACAAACCATGCTCCAGCGCGAGGATTGCGTTATTAACGTTTCCAGACACCCGTAACTGTTGGCTTGCAACGGTTAGCAATCGATCCACATCATTGGCAAGCATGGAGTCTTCCATGCCCTTGTTGAAGTTTTGCCAAACCTGCTCAAGTGCTGCAAACTGACTCTGTGCGTCACGTAGCGCAGCTTCTGCTTGCTGGATCCGTACCTGTTGTGCGTCGAGTAATAAAAGAGATTGCCTAGCGTCGCGACGCGCCTCGTCGGCTTGCACCTTCAGCTCTAGAACTTGCGCTCCAACTTGCTTGATAGTGGCCTCAAACCGGCGTTGTGCAAACCATGCACCTGCAGCTGCGACGATTGCAACTAATAAAAAGACAAGCGCTAATGTCGAGGTCAGCGATAAGCCAGAAGGCTTACGCCGCACGCGCGTACTGGACGCAGCTGGCTCTATTGGGACGATCGCCGGGCTAGATGGCGAGGCGGAAGCGGAAGTATCGGTCATACAGCTATTGTAGTCGCTAGCCGCCTAAAACTCCCACGATCACAAGGCTATGGCGCAGGGTTGGCAGCCAAAATCTGATCAAAACACAACACAATTTTAGGATCTTCAGGTTGGCAAAGATGTACAGCCAATCCATCAGGACCGCTGACGACGGCACGGCCGAGGGTTTGCACTAAGCGCTCATGGGTCAGAACAAACTCGCCTGCCCTGAACCACGCGAGCAACCCTAAGCTCTCAAGTTGCAAAGCAACAGACGTAATGCCGTGCCCACTCGTTAACAACCAGACAACCTTTGTCGACGAGTTGGCCCATTGCTGAAATCGTGCCACTGTCTCTGGGGACCATTCAGCCTGCACCCGCTCATAGGCCTGATGCGTCAAAACGTCGACCCCTTGGGCGATGAGCTTATGTGACAGCCAGTCACGCCCATCTTGTCCCCGCACGATCAAGACTTTCCGTAGAGGCGTGCTCAACTCCTCCAGGAGTGGCCAAAGGGCTTCAGAGTCCCGCGCTTTTTCAGCATCCGGATACAAAATATTGGATACTGTCGGCCACGCGCGCTCGATAGCAAGGGCCGTCGCCGGACCCATACAGCCTACGCGAACACCTGAGGGCCAACTAAAGTTTGGACCGAGCTGCCGGATGAATCCGGTGACTGCAGCTCGGCTGACAAAAACCACCAAGTCGTAGTGCTTAGGATCAGGGGTTGCTTGAGCTATCGCAATGGGAGCTGTGTGAATCTCAAGTGCCGGACACTCGTGAACCACCCAGCCTCGGCGGACCAACGCATGCATGACATCAGTGTTACGCCCGGCTGGTCGCGTCAATACGGCGATCGGCGCAGCGCGAGCCATCTTCAGAGCCGCCTCAAGGCGAAACCGCCAAGCTTTCCAAAATAACCCCAGCTCCTTGGTCGATCAGTTGCTGCGCGACACGCTGCCCAATCGCTTCAGCCTGCGCACTCGGACCATCGCCTTGGGCTCGATAAATCGTCTGTCCGTCGGGCGTAGCCACAAGAGCTCGCACCGACACTATCTGTCCGTCCACTTCTGCGTAAGCCGCCAGCGGTACCTGGCAAGATCCGCCTAACGCACGTGAGACGGCACGCTCGGCCAGTGCACACACTGTCGTCTGAGGACAGGCCAGTGGAGCAAGAAGCTCCAGGAGATCTGAGCGCGTTTGCAGTATTTCTATGCCTAGTGCGCCTTGACCTGCTGCAGGAAGCGAATCCGAAACCGTCATTCGGGCGCGAATACGATGTCCGAGCTCAAGACGCTCCAACCCTGCTGCAGCGAGAATGATCGCTGCGTAATGTCCAGAATCAAGTTTGCCAAGCCGCGTATCTAGGTTACCGCGCAGAGGCTCGATCTTTAGTGCGGGAAATCGTGCCCGCAA
Organism: Pseudomonadota bacterium; assembly: GCA_041175585.1. Classification (GTDB taxonomy): domain Bacteria; phylum Pseudomonadota; class Gammaproteobacteria; order Burkholderiales; family Burkholderiaceae_B; genus Zwartia. Next base: position 11,539 of record JBEDEU010000043.1, read on the forward strand.
CTGGGCTTCGCGCCGCAAACTAGATGTTCCGACAACAGCTCCTGGAGGAAGCTCGTCAAGTGCGCTGTAAGTGTTTGACACGAACGCATCGCGACAATCAGCACGAGCCATTACAGTCGACAATTCAAACGGACTGGTGATATCTACCGGCACGTCCTTAAGGGAGTGCACGGCTAAATCTGCCCGACCGTCCAGCAATGCGTTTTCGAGCTCTTTAATGAATA
>JBEDEU010000044.1:0-11693 GCA_041175585.1 Pseudomonadota bacterium
ACTAATAGTCGGGCAGCGTTGACGCAATGATTATTCTTGGGTTTGAAAGTTCGTGTGATGAAACAGGTGTCGCGCTTGTGTGCACCGAGCGTGGTCTGCTGTCTCATGCACTACACACTCAGGTTGCGATGCATGCGGCGTATGGTGGCGTCGTGCCAGAGCTTGCGTCTCGAGATCATGTCCGCCGTGTGGTTCCTCTCACGCGGACTGTGCTTGATCAGGCGGGTCTAGCACTGTCTGATGTCCAAGCGGTCGCGTATACGGCTGGACCAGGGCTTGCTGGCGCCTTGTTAGTTGGGGCCAGTGTTGCGCAGTCGATTGCCTGGTCGCTCAATTTGCCGGCTATTCCAATCCATCACCTTGAGGGACACTTGCTGTCACCTCGCATGGCAGATCCGTGTCCCGAGTTTCCGTTCGTGGCGTTGCTTGTGTCTGGCGGTCATACCCAGTTAATGCGGGTCGATGATGTCGGTGCCTACACCTTGCTCGGCGAGACTCTGGATGACGCAGCGGGTGAGGCCTTTGATAAAACGGCCAAGCTGCTTGGCTTAGGCTACCCCGGGGGGCCGGCATTGGCGCGACTCGCAGAGCAAGGCGACCCTGAACGTATTGCTTTGCCTCGTCCCATGTTGCACAGCCACAATCTGGATTTCAGTTTTAGTGGACTTAAGACTGCGGTGCTGACGCGCCTGCGAGATGCGCAGCCTTTAGAGGGCCGACTTGGTGATGCCGTTCGGGCCGATCTTGCTGCAGCAACGCAGGCTGCGATCGTCGATGTGCTAGTTGCGAAATCGGTCTCCGCCCTCGAGCAGACTGGGCTCACGAGGCTGGTCGTATCGGGTGGCGTGGGCGCCAATCGACTACTGCGGCAGCGGCTCGCGCAGCGCTTGGCAAAGAAACGGGCTCAGGTCTTCTTTCCACCGCTCGAGTTTTGCACGGACAACGGCGCCATGATCGCTTTCGCAGCTGCTCAACGCGTGTCCAGAGGGCTGGTGGATATGCAGGCTGCACAGGCACATGGCTTCGATGTCCGCCCACGCTGGGATCTTGCCGCTATTTAGCGGTTTTTTTTGAACCCAAGCGTGGCTCAGTACCCTGAAGCAGACGACTGATGTTTGCCCGATGACGGTAGAGCAGTAACAAACCCATGGCAGAGATTGCGAGACTCATGGGTACATTTGCCTGCCAAAAATACTGTCCGGCCAAGATGTAAGTCAATGGGGCCAGTATCGCGCTAACAATCGCTGCAAGTGATGAATACCGAAAAATGACTGCGGTACCAATCCATGCGATTGCTGTAATCAAGGCCATGAGAGGTTGAACCGCGATCAGGATGCCGAAAGCCGTTGCGACCCCTTTTCCTCCTTTGAAACCCAGGAAGAGGGGGTACAAATGTCCGAGAAAGACTGCGAGGGTGACACAAGCGAGTGTAGCGGGCTCTTGCACGAGGCCCGAGGCCAACCAAACGGCGAACCAGCCTTTGGCTGCATCGCCGATAAGGGTTAGGAGGGCCGCAGCCTTATTTCCGGTGCGCAGTACGTTGGTAGCGCCTGGGTTGCCTGAGCCATAAGATCGAGGGTCCGCAAGCCCAAACAGCTTGCTGACGACAACAGCAAAGGGGATAGAGCCTATGAGGTACGCGCCAATCACTAAAGCCGTAGTAAACAACCAGTCGTTTGCAAGGCTCATGCGCTGATATTCCCGAATTGAATTCTGATGATCAGATTCTAGCGCGACCTGCCAATCGCTCACTAAATAGGGGGATATTCGCTTGGTAGCGAGTACAATTCAGCCTGTTCCATAAAAGGTATTTAGTGCCCGCGTATGCATATTTTGGTCTCAAATGATGACGGCTACACCGCTCCAGGGATTGAGGCCTTGGTGGACGCATTGCGCGACTTAGCTGAAATCTCTGTAGTAGCCCCCGAGGTTAATCACAGCGGTGCTTCAAACTCCCTAACATTGAGTCGGCCTTTGGTTGTACGAAAGGCGGCGAATGGGTTTACATATGTAAACGGTACGCCCTCGGATTGCGTGCACGTTGCACTAACCGGCTTGCTTGATCGCCGTCCAGATTTGATTGTGTCGGGTATTAATAATGGCGCGAATATGGGTGATGACACCCTGTATTCTGGCACGGTTGCTGCAGCGGCCGAGGGGTATCTTTTTGGCATCCCCTCGATTGCTTTTTCTCTTGTTTCAAAAGCGTGGTCAAATCTGGATGCTGCGGCGCAGCAGGCGCGTGCGATGGTTGCGCATCAGCTCAAGCATCCACTTGCCGGTCCAGCGCTACTGAACGTCAATATTCCAGACCTCCCATCGAGCGAGATCATGGGGATCCAGGCTACTCGGCTCGGTAAGCGCCATCCCTCTCAGCCCGTTATTCCAACAACCACGCCCTCCGGTGAGACGGTTTACTGGATTGGGCCTTCGGGCGCGGCGAATGACGACTCGGAAGGCACAGATTTTTATGCCTTGCAACGTGGGTACGTGTCAGTGACACCTCTGAGGCTTGATTTGACCCAACAGGGGCAAGTCAGTCAGGTCGAAAAATGGGTGAAACCACTGTGAGCGAACACAGTCGTCACAAGCCGTCGGTCGTACCCAAGGGTTTGCATGGGATTACTGCGACCAACAGCAACACCAAGATATCTGCGTCAAGGATACGTGTCGCTTCGACACCGACTCAAGCCGAAAGATCGCCAAGCGCCAACTTGGGGCTGAACTCAGAGCGGATGCGCTTTGTGATGGTTGAGCGGCTCATGGCTCAGGGGATTACCAACGATCGCGTGCTTGCAGCCATGCAGCTCGTCCCAAGACATGCCTTTGTGGACGGCGCCCTTGCAAGTCGAGCCTATGACGACGCAGCTCTGCCAATAGGTCACAGTCAAACCATCTCTCAGCCTTGGGTTGTCGCCCGAATGGTTTCTATCGCTTCAGAAGTTCCTGGTGCCACACGTGTGCTTGAGGTCGGCACAGGTTGCGGCTACCAAGCGGCGGTGATGGCGCAAGTTTTTTCTCAGGTGTACTCGATTGAGCGTATTCGGGCGTTGTACGATATGGCTAGAGAACATTTGCGTGCGTTGAAGCTTGCGCGGATTAGACTCACTTATGGTGACGGAATGGTCGGCTTGCCGGCAGCTGCACCTTTTGATGCGATCGTCGTTGCGGCTGCTGGGCTGAAAATCCCGCAGGCTTTGATGAGCCAGTTAGCAGTGGGTGGCGTGTTGATTGCACCGGAGGGTTCCGGTACGCAGCGCTTGGTCAAGATTCAGCGCACGGGTGCGACGAATTGGGAAAGGCAAGAACTTGAAGAAGTGAGGTTTGTACCGCTTAAAGCTGGGGTGCAGACGTGATGACACAGGAGAATAGTATGCAGGGTGGCTACATGTCCCACGACAAACAGGTTGCAGTCAGCGCAACACGCACTAGCCGTGGTGTGACGCGTTGGATGATGGTGGCTTGTGTTGCAGCAGTCGCGTTTGTGAGTGGTTGCGCTAACCAGTCTGGATCGCGTGCGCCTGTGACGGACCTGAGCGGTTCCTCGACCTCGTCGGCGACTACTTACACGGTGAAGGCGGGCGACACTCTGAATAAAATTTCCCGAGCAACTGGAGTCCCTGAGGCGACCATTGCAAGACTCAACAAAATTACAAACCCAAATTTGCTGGTAGTGGGGCAGGTATTGCGCCTCTCCGATGGTTCTGCTGCCGCAGTGGCACCTAGACCAAGCGGGGCTGCGATGTCGCGTCCAGCCCCACAAGCCTCTCCCACTACATCAAGCGAAAGCTCGCCGCCCGCACGTGCTGCGGATGCGGGAGTCATTAATTGGGGCTGGCCTGCAAAGGGCAAAGTGATCCAAGGTTTCACACCCGCGACAAAAGGGATTGATATCGCAGGTGCTGCCGGGGATGCGATCGAAGCCGCAGCAGGGGGCAAAGTCATGTACGCCGGCAATGGCGTGCGTGGTCTAGGCAACCTGGTCATCATTGAACATAGCGATGGCTTCATCACGGCCTATGCGCACAATCGGACGTTGCTCGTGAAAGCCGGGCAAGAAGTTAAGAAGGGTTTCAAGATCGCAGAGATGGGACAAACGGATACGACCTCTGTACGCCTGCATTTTGAGGTGCGCCGCCAAGGAACGCCTGTTGATCCCTTGCAGTATTTGCCCTCACGTTAATCGGCTCTGATGACGCCCACTCTCGTCTTTGACCTAGAAACAATTCCTGACATTGTCGGGTTGCGCCGCTTAAATGGTTGGTCCGAGGATGTTTCGGACAGCGAGGTGGCAACTCGTGCGTTCGCAGCCCGTAAAGAAGTGACTGGAAGTGATTTCTTGCCGCTACATTTACATCGGGTTGCGGTGGTCGGCTGTGTATTTCGTGATGACCAAGGCTTTCGGGTGAAGTGTCTGGGGCAGGAAGATGACCCGGAGCCAGCGCTTCTGTCTGGATTTTTTAAAACTATTGAACGCTACACACCTAAGCTCATCAGTTGGAACGGCTCTGGGTTTGACCTACCTGTTTTGCATTACCGCAGTCTGATTCACGGCGTCGCTGCCCCGCGCTATTGGGATATGGGCGAAGAGGACCGCGATTTCAAATACAACAACTACTTGAGTCGTTACCACACGCGCCACCTCGATTTGATGGACGTACTGGCAAAGTACAACGGCCGTGGGAACGCTCCGTTAGATGATTTGGCAAAGCTTTGCGGCTTTCCTGGAAAGCTTGGCATGGATGGAAGTCAAGTATGGAATGCGTGGACGGACGGGCGCGCAGCGCAAGTCCGTGCTTATTGTGAAACCGATGTGGTCAACACCTGGCTCGTATATTGTCGCTTCAGGCTGTTGCGTGGTGAGCTCGACACCAAGTCCTATGACGCGGAGATTGCGCTCGTGCGATCGACACTCGAACAAAGTACGGAGCCTCACTGGGCAGAGTATCTTGCTGCATGGAAATGAATCAATTTTTCCATGTGTAATTTTTGATAGGAGCGTTCGCAATGCGTCGCATTTCTACAGTTTCAATCTGTTCGGTTAAACGCATTATCGCTGTCGCAACGTTGTTCTCATTGTGCTGGCTCGGCACGACACATGCGCAGACCGCCGCCCCTAAAGCACCAGGCACGACGGCTCAAACCAGTGCACAGCCTTCGATGGGACTGATTCCAGCGCTTGTGATTGCGCAACTCGAGCTCAATCCAGATCAGAAAGTGAAGTTAGATGCCGCACACGATGCGCGCCGTATCATGTGGTCCGCCAACCGTAGAAGCCGTCAAGCTGAGTACGCGGGCCTCACAGAGTTGCTCAATAAGAACGCGTTTGATCCACGCGAGGCTGTCGCCCTGCGCAAGAAGACGCGCGCTGCGATTGATGCACGCTTCGATACGGTCCAAGAAAAATGGCTTGCTTTTTGGGATGCCTTGAATGAGGGGCAACGCAAAGTGCTGGTGAATTACATGAAAGAGCAGCACATCAAACAGGGTACTGCGTCCGCTGCGCGCGCTAAACCCTAGGCCTGCATCCTCATAAGTGCCTATTTAAGAACTCCAATTCGTTTTTTTATCATGACATCAGATGTGTTGCAGGTCGATACGCTCGACCTTGAAGCCCGTGGTATTGCTCGGCGGGACGGCAAGGTTATTTTTATTGAAGGCGCGCTGCCTACCGAGCGTGTCAGTGTGCATACCTTCAGACGCAAACCCTCGTATGAAATCGCGCGGGTCGAGCAGATTCATCGTCCAGCTGCTTTAAGAGTGACGCCGCGTTGTCCGCACTTTGGTGTGTGCGGTGGATGTCTGATGCAACACCTAGAGCCGAGTGCACAGGTCGCTATTAAGCAGCGTGCCCTCGAAGATGGCTTGTCGCATTTGGCCAACGTCAAGGCAGCACGTATGCTTGCGCCTTTGCACGGTCCGTATTGGGGCTACCGATATCGTGCACGCCTCGCTGTACGTTGGGTTGCAAAAAAAGGGACTGTTCTGGTTGGGTTCCATGAGCGCAAGAGCAGTTTTGTTGCAGATATTCGAACGTGTCATGTTCTTCCGCCACATGTCGCAGCATTATTGTTGCCGTTGCGCAGTTTGATGATGTCCATGTCGGCACCCGATCGGTTTCCGCAGATCGAAGTCTCGGTAGGGGAGGCTGTGACCGCTCTGGTTTTGCGCCATTTAATGCCACTGACAGAGAGTGACCTGGCGCATTTACGTCGTTTTGCTAGCGACCACAATATTCAGTGGTGGTTGCAGTCCAAGGGCCCTGACACTGTTCACGCACTTGAACCCGAGCACGAGACTGCATTGACCTATACGCTCCCAGAGTTCGGGTTGACGATGCCCTTTAGGCCAACCGATTTCACGCAAGTTAATCATCAAATAAATCGTGTGTTGGTCTCGCGTGCATTAACCTTGCTTGAGCCTGAACCGACCGATCGTATCGCTGATATGTTTTGTGGTTTGGGTAACTTTACTTTGCCGCTTGCGACGAAGTGTCGCGAGGTTGTCGGTCTTGAAGGTAGTCCGACCTTGACCCAGCGCGCTCAGAGCGCGGCAAGCACCTACGGCTTGAAGCACGTGAGTTTTTCGACGCTCAATTTGTTTGAAGTGTCTGCTGACTGGCTGCAGTCGCTGGGGTACTTTGACCGCATGCTCATCGACCCGCCGAGAGAAGGGGCGTTGGCCCTAGCGCAAGCCTTGGTGCAAACGCCCACAGAGCAACGCCCGCGTCGTATCGTATATGTATCTTGCAACCCGGCTACGCTTGCGCGTGACGCTGCGATTTTGGTGCACGAAGGTGGTTACCGTCTAAGTAGCGCCGGCGTGGTCAACATGTTCCCGCATACGGGGCATGTTGAATCCATCGCCGTGTTCGACCTCTAATCAGGAGAGCGCAGCCAAAATAGTTTGTGCTGCCCGTCGAACTTGTTCGGGAGCTGTGCCGCCAATGTGGTTGCGTGCGGCGACGGAGCCTTCTAGCGTCAAGACAGCGTGCACATCGTCTTGGACTGAAGGATGGAATTTTTGTAATTCCGCCACGCTTAAATCGGCTAAGTCACAGCCTTTTGTTTCGCATTCACGCACTGCATGGGCCACCGCCTCATGGGCGTCACGGAAAGGTACGCCGCGCTTGACGAGGTAGTCTGCTAAGTCGGTTGCAGTCGCGAAACCTTGCAAGGCGGCAGCGCGCATATTGTCCGCCTTGACTGTGATGCCAGGAACCATGTCTGCAAAGATGGTCAACGTGTCGCGCACAGTATCCGCTGTATCGAACAATCCTTCTTTGTCTTCTTGGTTGTCTTTGTTATAGGCTAGTGGCTGACCTTTCATCAAGGTTAGCAGCGCTACAAGGTGGCCATTCACACGCCCGGTTTTACCGCGGGCAAGTTCAGGCACGTCAGGGTTCTTTTTTTGCGGCATGATCGAACTGCCGGTACAAAAACGATCGGCAAGATCGATAAAGCCTACGCGTGGACTCATCCAAATCACGATTTCTTCGGACAGACGCGAGATGTGCGTCATGATCAACGCACATGCACTGACAAATTCGATTGCGAAGTCCCGGTCAGACACGGCATCGAGTGAGTTCAGGCAGACGCCGTCAAACCCGAGCAGTTTTGCAACCAGTGGTCGATCGATTGGGAAGCTCGTACCAGCAAGCGCGGCTGCGCCCAAGGGTAGGACGTTGACGCGAGTGCGGCAGTCGATCAGGCGTTGGGTGTCGCGTCCGAACATCTCGGCATAGGCAAGGAGGTGATGGCCGAACGTGACAGGTTGTGCCACTTGCATGTGCGTAAAGCCAGGCAATATGGTGCCCGCGTGCTCAAGTGCGACCGTTGCAAGTGCGCGACGCAGTTGTGTCAGGAGATCAACCAGTTGATCAATTTGATCGCGTAACCAAAGTCGGATGTCGGTTGCGACCTGATCATTACGGGAGCGTCCCGTGTGCAGGCGTTTACCGGCATCGCCAACTAGTTCGACGAGTCGTTTTTCGATATTGAGGTGAACATCTTCGAGATCAAGCAGCCACGTAAACGTTCCAGCCTGAATTTCGCCTTGAATTTGGGCCATGCCGCGTTCGATATCCGCACGGTCTTGCGCGCTAATTACTTTAACGGTTTCAAGCATCTGGGCATGCGCGAGCGAGCCCTGGATGTCGAACATCGCCAGTCGTTTGTCAAAGTCGACCGAGGCCGTATAGCGTTTGACGAGGTCTGAAACGGGCTCGGAAAAACGCGCAGACCATGCCTGTGCTTTCTTGTCAAATTGGCTTTGATTGGAGTTTGGGTTATTTTTCATAGGGATAAATTATAGAACGGGGGCTTTAACCCTGTGTCCATGCGATAATTTTTTAACATTACAACTCGTAGAAACCGGAATCAACATGGCTGCGGTAAGGGTCTGCATTGCGCAATTGAACGCTTTGGTAGGGGATTTGGCTGGAAATGCCACCCAAGTCCTTGAGGCTGCTCGTGGCGCCTACGAGCAGGGTGCGCGCGTGCTCCTGACGCCTGAACTCATGCTAACCGGTTATCCGCCCGAGGACTTACTGTTACGCCCCGCATTTGTAGAGGCTTGCGCAGGCGCGCTCGAGCAGCTTTGTCAGGACTTGGCAACCCTTAAGGGCATGCATGTGTTGGTGGGCCATATTGTTGCGACCCCTGCGGGGCTGCGCAACGCGGCTTCGGTTTTGTGTGATGGAATGGTGCTTGGCACTTATTTCAAACGGGAATTGCCCAATTATTCTGTTTTCGATGAAAAGCGTTACTTCACGCCTGGCGACCAGGCCTTGGTTTTTGTCGCTGGCGGGGTACGTTTTGGTGTAAATATTTGCGAGGACATCTGGCTCGCTGGGTCGGCAGATCAAGCACGTTCCGATGGCGCACAGGCCCTGTTAGTGCTAAATGCTTCACCTTTCAGTGTAAGCAAGCAAGCGCAGCGTGCCGGCATTGCGCAACGTTGCGTGCAGCGCACTGGTGTGCCGTTGTTCTACGCCAATATGGTTGGTGGACAAGATGAATTGGTGTTTGACGGAGCGTCGTTTGTCTTGGATGCTCAAGGAAACGTGTTAGCGCGTCTTTCAGATTTCAGTCCAGATATGGGTTTTGTCGACATCCATCCTGGTGCTGCCGTGAAGGCTGTAGCGACTCGCCACGCCGCACAACCTTTAACTGTCGTTGCGTCAGACTGTGTCGAGTCGCAGGTCTGGAATGCCCTCAAGCTATGCCTGGCCGATTACGTCAAAAAGAATGGGTTTCGCTCCGTCATCCTTGGTTTGTCTGGTGGGATTGATTCGGCAGTTGTTTTAGCGATTGCAGTCGATGCTTTGGGAGCAGATCGCGTACACACTGTGATGATGCCCTCTCGCTACACGGCGGATATCTCGCAGATTGACTCTCGTGAAATGGTCAAACGCCTTGGCGTTGATTATCGAGAAATCGCAATTGCCGACTTAGCGAGTAGCTTTGACGATATTTTGTCGCCGATCTTTGCGGGTCGAGCACCTGATGCGACAGAGGAAAATATTCAGGCACGGTTACGCGGTATGTTGTTAATGGCCTTATCCAACAAGTTTGGGCACTTGGTCCTTACAACCGGAAACAAATCTGAGTTGTCGACGGGGTATTGCACGCTCTATGGGGACATGGCGGGCGGGTTTGCGGTGCTGAAAGACGTCGCCAAGACTCTGGTGTATCGCATGGCAAGATGGCGCAATCTTTCGGGTGAAGTCATTCCTGATCGCATCATCACTCGGCCACCCTCAGCGGAGCTACGCGAAGATCAGACGGATCAGGACAGTCTGCCTGAATACGACGTGATCGACGCCATCATTGAACGCTACGTCGAACAAAATCAGTCCGTCGCGCAGGTGATCGCGGCAGGCTATGCGCCCGAGGCCGTCGAGCAAATCGTGCGTTTGATCCGTATTAACGAGTACAAACGACGCCAGGGGCCTTTCGGCCCCCGAGTCACAGAGCGAGCATTTGGCCGCGATTGGCGGTATCCTTTATCTAACGGCTTTCGTGAAGCCCCTTAACTATCAAACCGACAGGATCCATCGTGAAGCAAGTCACTGCAATTATTAAGCCATTCAAACTTGATGAAGTGCGTGAGGCACTTGCTGAGGTCGGTGTAAACGGCCTGACGGTAACTGAGGTGAAAGGCTTTGGACGTCAGAAAGGCCACACCGAGCTATATCGTGGCGCCGAATACGTTGTAGATTTTTTGCCAAAGATTCGTGTCGAGATGGTTGTTGCTGATGCTGCGGTTGATAGCGTCATTGAGGCGATCGTCAAAGCTGCACGCACGGGCAAGATTGGTGACGGGAAAATCTTTGTATCGGCGATTGAGCAGGCGATTCGTATTCGCACTGGCGAAACCGGCGATACGGCACTCTGATGAAACAATTCAATTGGAATAATCCGTATCCAACGATACGTATCCCGGTCTTTGCACGCAACGTTGTATCGACCTCGCATCCCCTCGCAGCACAGGCTGGCTTGCGCATGCTCCTCAAAGGCGGCAGTGCGGTTGATGCGGTAATTGCTGCGGCAGCGACGATCGCCTTGGTTGAACCGGTCTCTTGCGGGTTAGGCGGCGATGCCTTTTCCATCGTGTGGGATGGTAAGACGCTACAAGGCTTGAACGCCTCGGGCTACGCGCCTGAGGCTTGGAATGTTGACTACTTTAAGAACAAATACGGTGTCGGTGCCAATGGCTTAGCGCAGGCACCCAAGCGCGGTGTTGATGCGATCACTGTTCCTGGGGTCGTTGCCGGCTGGGCAGCTTTGCATGAACGCTACGGGAAGCTGCCGTTTGCCGATTTAATGATTCCGGCTATAGAAATTGCCGAGCGAGGTTATGCAGTGCCCCCTGTAGTGGCTCAGAAGTGGGCGGCGGCTGTGCCTGAGCTCAAAGACCAGCCAGGCTTTGCGCATACCTTTATGCCGAATGGGCGCGCACCCAATGTCGGTGAGCGTTTTGTCTTCAAGGATGTGGCAGAAACACTGCGCCGGATCGGCGCGACCAAAGGGCGTGATCTCTACGAGGGCGATACTGCCGAGAAACTCGTTGCGTTCATTCGGGCCAACGGTGGTGCACATACGCTGGAGGATTTTCGCAATTACCGCCCAGACTGGGTGACGCCGATCTCGAAGAATTACCGGGGCTATACCTTGCACGAGATTCCGCCAAACGGTCAGGGCATCTCGGCACTGATGGCGTTAGGGATTCTTGAGCACTTTGATTTGTCGTCCCTGAAAGTCGATTCCGTCGAGTCGCAACATATCCAGATCGAGGCCATGAAGCTTGCGATGGCTGACCTGTATCGCTATGTAGCCGATCCGCGAACTATGGAAGTCACGCCCGAGCAGATGCTTGATGATGCGTATTTGGCTTCGCGTGCCAAGTTAATTGATCCAACCCGCGCAACATTGTTCCCACCCGGTAATCCGTCTTCCGGCGGTACGATTTATCTGACGGCAGCCGATGAAAACGGCATGATGGTGTCGTTCATTCAGTCGAACTACATGGGATTTGGTTCGGGTGTGGTCGTGCCAGGGACAGGCGTCAGTTTCCAGAACCGCGGCGTTGGTTTCTCAATGGACCCGAAATCTGCAAACGTGGTTGCGGGGCACAAGAGACCTTTCCACACCATCATTCCCGGCTTCCTCACGAAAGGCGGGGAGCCCGTG
>JBEDEU010000045.1:0-11509 GCA_041175585.1 Pseudomonadota bacterium
GATTAAGTCTATACATCCTCAAATCAAGATTGTATTGGGCGGTGGATTTGTGAATACCGAGTTGCGTGAACTCTCAGATCCAAGAATTTTTGATTACTTTGATTTCGTTACCCTGGATTCGGGGGAACGTCCGCTGATTAATTTGTTGGAGTATCTGGCTGGTAAGCGTTCGAGCCAGCGCCTCGTACGCACCTATCTACGAGACCAGGAGAGCGGTGCAGTTCGTTACATCAACATGATCGAGCCCGATGTTCCTTTTGAAGAAGTTGGAACGCCTACTTGGGACGGATTGCCCTTAGGGGATTATCTCTCTCTGCTCGATATGCTGAACCCAATGCATAGGCTCTGGAGTGATGGGCGGTGGAATAAGTTGACGGTTGCACACGGCTGCTACTGGAAGAAATGTAGCTTCTGTGACGTGAGCCTAGACTACATCAGCCGCTATGAGACAGCGTCCGCAAGCCTGTTGGTGGATCGTGTGCAGGCAATCGTTTCTGAAACCGGACAGACAGGGTTTCATTTTGTCGACGAAGCTGCCCCTCCCAAAGCGTTGAAATCCCTAGCGACTGAACTGCTTGCGCGCGATGTGGGTATTTCGTGGTGGGGAAACATCCGTTTTGAAAAGACCTTCACGCCCGAATTAAGTGAGCTCATGGCTCGGAGTGGTTGTATCGCTGTGTCGGGTGGGCTTGAAGTCGCTTCTGACCGCTTATTGAAGCTGATGCAAAAAGGTGTGTCGGTCGATCAGGTTGCGCGTGTGACACGTGCTCTTAGTGATGCAGGTATTTTGGTGCATGCGTATTTAATGTACGGATTCCCTACACAGACCGTACAAGACACTGTCGACGCGTTGGAGTTAGTGCGCCAACTGTTTTTGAATGGATGCATTCAAAGTGGATTTTTCCATCGGTTTACGGCGACGGTACATTCACCTGTTGGCAAAAACCCAGCGGAATATGGTGTAACACTTAAACCGCTGCCACCAATTAGTTTTGCAAAGAACGATGTCGGCTTTATTGACCCGACTGGTGTAGACCACGCGGCACTAGGCGTTGGCTTAAAAAAAGCTATTTACAACTACATGCACGGTATTGCACTCGAAGAGGACGTGCGTAGTTGGTTTTCCTTTAAAGTTCCAAAAACAACAGTCGCGTTCGACCGCATCGAACGCGCCTTGCAGCAAGCGTATACCAATTAGGATTAGGAGTCTTGAATGTCTAATACAAAGCATAAAGCCGATTTCGAAAGCCCCTCAGTGCGTCAACTGCGAGAGGATTTAGCCTTAGCGCTGCGAGCGGCAGCCTTTCATGGTTTATCGGAAGGCGTGTGCAATCACTTTAGTGTTGAGATTCCCGATCAAAGTGGCCGGTTCCTGTTGAATCCTCGTGGCTTGCTATGGAGTGAAGTGCAAGCTGACGATATCGTGATGGTTGATACGCAGGGGGCAGCGCTCGCCGGTCGTCATCCGGTCGAACCCACGGCCATGTTTATTCATGCCGCTGTACATCAGATTGCGGGTAAGGCCTGTGTTCTGCATACACATATGCCATACGCCACCGCACTCACTCTCACTGAGCGAAGAGTACTAGACACCACGTTATCTCAAAATGCGATGCGTTTTCATGGTCGTGTTGCAGTTGATAAACACTATAACGGGCTTGCGTTGGATGCGCAGGAAGGCGAGCGTATTGCCAATGCCATGCAAGGTGCAGACGTTGTGTTTTTAGGTAATCATGGCGTAGTGGTTTGCGCTGAACGCATGGATTACGCCTACGACGATTTATATTTTCTCGAGCGTGCCTGCATGATGCAGGTGCTGGCTATGTCTACGGGTCTACCTCTGGCACCTGTTGACCCTAGACTTGCTGCGCATGTTGGAGCGCAGACCATTGGTGAGCGCCTCCAATCTGAGTTGTTTTTTAAGGCGCTCGGTCGTACGCTATAGCGCGACGTTAGACCATCCCTCCATTGGGTTGGATAATCTGACCGTGCACCCATGAGGCTTTGTCAGAAGCGACAAAGCTGACGACTTCTGCGACTTCCTCGCAGGTACCGATGCGGTTAAAGGGGCTGAGTGCGGCTGACCGTGCTTTAGCCTCCTCCGTTTTTCCCGCATGAAAGAGGTCTGTGTCAATGGAGCCAGGCGCTACAGCGTTGACGCGCACGCGGCGCGGTGCGAGCTCTTTCGCCATTGATCGAATGATTGCCTCGACACCAGCTTTAGAGGCGGTGTAGGCGGCAGCCCCAGGCACTGCGTGACGCACCATTGAGGTGGTGATGGCGATGATTGAACCGCCATCTTTGACGTGATTGGCCGCCTCATACAAGACATTAAACGCACCGAACAGATTCACAGCGATTATTTTTTTAAAATTCTCGTGGCTGTACTGTCCCATTGGTGCATAGGGCAAGTTGATGCCCGCGTTCATGATAATGAGATCTGGTGCTGTGCCGAAGTCCGTTTGTGTGTTTGCATAGAATGCTGCGACTGCAATAGGATCTTGGATGTCGGTTTGATACGCCTTGACCTCTTGCGTGACTTCCATGGCCTTTGCAGAGTCTGGCTGCGTAAGGTACGTGAAAGCTACGCGGTATCCATCGCGGTGCAATGTCTTCACACATGCAGCACCGATGCCGCGCGATCCACCGAAGACAAGTGCCAGAGGCTTAGTCATGACTATGTTCCTATTGAAGTGCTCATAGCTTACACTTATACGCTGATCCCCTCAATATTTGCGGCACGACACAAGAGCTAAATATGACGATGTCAATTGAACTGGACTGTGGTTTATCGGATGATCTAGTGGCGTTACGGGACGCTGTTCGAGACTTTGCGCGCAATGAGATTGCGCCACGTGCTGCAGAGATCGATCGCTCGGATACTTTTCCGATGGACCTGTGGCGTAAGATGGGTGCGATGGGACTCTTGGGTGTCACAGCGAGTGCTGAATATGGCGGCGCCGAGATGGGCTATTTGGCGCACATGATTGTGATGGAAGAAATTTCACGTGCGAGCGCATCGGTCGGCTTATCGTACGGTGCGCACTCCAACCTTTGCGTGAATCAGATTACGCGTAACGGAACACCCGAGCAACGCGCGCGACTTCTGCCGGCGCTGATTTCCGGTGAGCATGTTGGTGCGCTGGCAATGAGTGAAGTCGGTGCGGGCTCAGACGTTGTGAATATGTCTCTGCGCGCGACTGCCGTTGCTGGTGGCTATCGTCTGAACGGACACAAAATGTGGATTACCAACGGGCCCGATGCGCAGACGTTGGTGGTCTATGCGAAAACGGATCCAGATAAGCGAGCCCGAGGCATCACGGCCTTTTTAGTAGATAAAGACATGCCTGGTTTCTCTATTGCGCAGAAGCTCGATAAGCTTGGTATGCGTGGCTCTCACACAGGTGAGCTCGTTTTTCAGGATGTGTTTGTACCCGAACAGAACATTCTAGGCGCGCTTGACGGTGGTGTTCAGGTTCTGATGAGCGGTTTGGATTATGAGCGCGCGGTGCTGGCAGCTGGGCCACTTGGCATCATGGGTGCGTGTCTTGATGTTGTCTTGCCCTACGTACATGAGCGTAAACAGTTCGGCCAATCGATTGGAGAGTTTCAGCTGATACAAGGCAAACTCGCGGATATGTATTCGACTTATTCTGCTTGCCGGGCGTATTGTTATGCGGTGGGTCGCACACTTGATCGTTTAGATACGCAGGGTGGAGGGCATCAACGCAGCGTGCGTAAAGACGCGGCAGGCGTTATTCTGTATTGCGCCGAAAAAGCGACCTGGATGGCAGGCGAGTCGATTCAACTGCTCGGCGGTAACGGTTATACCAACGAATATCCAGTCGGTCGGCTCTGGCGTGATGCAAAGCTCTACGAGATCGGTGCAGGTACCAGCGAAATCCGACGCATGTTGATTGGCCGAGAGCTCTTTGCAGAGACGATGTAGTACTTCTTGTTACGACATACGCCAGCGCGCAAGTAATTCCGCTTGCTTTACCTGCACGCTTGCAACGTGTTGTGCTTTGACATGACCATAGCCGCGTATGTGTTCTGGTAGCGAGGCAATCTGCACCGCCAGATCGATATTGTCTTGGCGCAGAGAGTTCAACAACTCTAGGATCATTTCTTTGTAGGCTACGATCGCAGCACGCTCTTGACGACGCTCGTCGCTATAGCCAAAGAGGTCAAGCGGCGTTCCACGTAAGAACTTGAGCTGCGCAACAGCCTTAAGGACTGGTCTGATCCAGGGTCCAAATCTACGTTTGATCAATTCACCTTTGCTATTTTTTGCAGAAAGCAACGGTGGCGCGAGGTGATGCGCGATTTGAAAGCCGGGCTCGTATTGCGCATCCAGGTTTTCTTCAAACGTGGTGTCTGTATGGAGACGTGCGACTTCATACTCATCTTTATAGGCCATCAGTTTAAAAAGATAGCGTGCGACGGCCGTCGTTAAGCGCTCGCTTGCGCCAAGCTGCTGCTCAACCTGTTGAACCCGCGATACAAAATTCGTATACGACTTTGCATAAGTTGCATTCTGATATTGTGTGAGAAATACCTCGCGTGTTTTAACCAAGTCTTCAAGGCTCTTGCGAGGCTTAAAGTTGATCGGCGTCTCTTGTAGTGTCAGTATGTTATCGATACGTCCGAGCGCGGCGACGCGACCCCACTCAAACGCTTGTAGATTACGTTCGACTTGAACGTTATTCAGTATTAAGGCTTGTCTTAGAGACTCTCTTGAAAGCGGTATCCAGCCCTTTTGCCAGGCAAAGCCTAAAAGCATTGGATTGGCATAGATTGAGTCACCAAGTTTAGATGAGGCGAGGGCGCTTGTATTCAAGCTGGCTAAATGCTCTGCGCCAACGGTGCGCTCGATTGCACTCGAGCAGGCGTGATTAGGCGATTGCCAGTCTGGACTTTGAACAAAGCCTGCCGTTGGTGTTGCGTGGGTGTTCAAGGCAACGTTCGTATACCCGGCTCGCATATAGGTGAGTGTTGCAGTGCTTGCCGCAACGATTCCATCGCATGCCAGGATTAAGTTTGCTTGTGCGACATCAACTTTGGTCGCGCTCAATGCCGAGGGATTCTCGGCAATTTGCACGTGGCTCCAGGTCGCACCTCCTTTTTGTGCCAAACCCGCGGAGTCTTGGGTGACGATTCCTTTTCCTTCGATGTGTGTAGCCATGCCCAAGAGCTGGCCAATCGTGATGACTCCAGTACCACCCACACCCGCCACGACAATGCGGTAGGGTGTTTCGCACTTCGGTAGCAGAGGTTCTGGCAGATCCTTAAACAGGGACTGTTCATTTGCGACGGCGATTGATTGAGGCTTACGCTTACGCGGTGTAGCATTCTCCAACACAACAAAGCTTGGACAAAAGCCATTCAGACAGGATTCGTCCTTATTGCAGCTGCTGTGATTGATCTGTCTCTTACGCCCGAACTCAGTTTCGAGAGGCTCGACTGAAAGACAGTTGCTCTTGGTCGAGCAGTCGCCGCAACCTTCACATACAAGTTCGTTGATCACGACTACGCGCTTTGGATCCTCGAGCTTGCCAGCTTTACGACGTCTGCGCTTCTCTGTTGCACAGGTCTGGTCGTAAACGATGATTGTGGTGCCGCGAACCTCACGCAATTCGCGTTGAATTCGGTCAAGTTCATTGCGATGAAAAACTTCCACACCAGCTTCAAGTGTCACGCCATCGTAGCGATCTGTATCTTCTGTCACCACCACGACACGTGTCGCGCCTTCGGCAACACAGCTCTTAACGATTTGCGGTACAGATAGGCCCTCGGGACGCTCACCCACCTTTTGTCCGCCAGTCATTGCGACCGCATCGTTATAAAGAATCTTGTAGGTGATGTTCACGCCTGCAGCGATCGCCTGACGGATGGCTAAAGATCCGCTGTGAAACCAGGTGCCATCGCCAATGTTGGCAAAGACGTGCTCTTCGTTGATGAAAGGAGCTTGACCGACCCAAGGTGCACCTTCACCCCCCATCTGTGTGAAGGTAACAGTGTCGCGATTCATCCAGATCGCCATGTAGTGGCAACCAATGCCGGCTAGCGCACGGCTGCCCTCTGGTACGCGTGTGCTTGTGTTGTGCGGGCATCCGCTGCAAAACCAAGGCGGACGCTCACCAGTACTGGTATCGACTTGCAGCAGTGATTGTTTCTTTGCTTGAATGATTGACAACCGCGCTTGAACGCGTGCGCGGATATCCTCGGGGAGCGCGTGTTGTTCGAGTCGATGGGCGATTGCCTGCGCAATTAACGAGGGTGTGAGGTCTGCATTAGCACGCAACAGCCAATGACCGGCAGGATTACTACGAGACCACTCGCCGCCCGTGTGATCGCCCGGGATTTGATCAAACTTGCCTAAGACATCGGGACGTACATCAGCTCGCCAGTTGTATAACTCTTCTTTTATTTGATATTCGATGATTTGTCGTTTTTCTTCGACAACGAGTATTTCTTTCAAGCCAAGAGCGAACTCCCGCGTGGTGGTGGGCTCAAGGGGCCAGACGACGTTGACCTGATGTAGCCGGATGCCAAGTTGTTGGCATGTGCCCTGGTCGAGACCTAAATCTAAGAGCGCCTGACACGTGTCGCGATAGGCCTTACCGCTCGCGATGATGCCGATCCTGTCGTTCGGGCCTTGGATGGTCGTGTGGTTGAGCTGGTTGGCACGGATATATGCGAGTGCCGCATACCACTTGTACTCCATCATGCGCGCTTCTTGCTCAAGCGGGGCGTCAGGCCAGCGCAAGTGCAGACCGCCTGCAGGCAAGGTGAAGTCCTCGGGCAGAATGATTTTTACTCGGTCGTGGTTGATGTCCACACTCGTGCTGGACTCGACGACTTCTTGGATGGTTTTCATACCAGCCCATAAGCCGGAAAAACGGCTCATTGCAATGGCATGCACACCCATGTCTAGAATTCCCTGCACATCGCTCGGGAAGAAAACCGGAAGACCGCAGGCTTTAAAAATATGGTCGCTCTGGTGAGCTGCAGTCGAACTCTTGGCTGCGTGATCATCGCCCGCAACTGCGATCACCCCGCCAAACTTGGCAGTGCCCGCCATGTTTGCGTGCTTGAATACATCTGAGCAGCGGTCTACGCCTGGGCCTTTTCCATACCAAATCCCGAAGACCCCATCGTGTTTCTTTTTGTCGGGGAATAGGTCTAGTTGTTGTGTGCCCCAGATCGCGGTTGCGGCGAGTTCTTCGTTCACTCCGGGTTGGAAAACGATGTTGTGCTTGGCTAAGTGTTTTTTTGCTGACCAAAGGGCTTGATCGTACCCGCCGAGTGGGCTACCTCGATAACCACTAATGAATCCGGCTGTGTTTAAGCCCAAAGCCGCATCGCGCACTTGCTGCAACATGGGCAGCCTGACCAGAGCTTGCACGCCACTCATGAAGGCGCGCCCCTCTTCCTGTGTATATTTGTCCTCTAGCGTGACGTTTGCTAGGGCGGCCTGAGACGAGCTGGTGAGCGGTGCGTTCATGGTTGCCTCGTTGCTTGTGTCGGCCCGGGTAGAGCGACTTTAAGCGTGATTATGGGTGTGTGTGAGAATACAATAGGCAATATTTCTTGTCTAAGGCTGTACTGAAGCCTAGCGCGCATTGTTTTATTGAGAGCCCTAATGAGCGATTTAACCTATTGGATTGTCCGACTCGGTAATCAGGTTTTTATTTCCACCGAGAGTGAGACCGGTGGGGTCTTTCCGCTGGCGCGCGCGACAGATTTTGATGCGCCGCACAATCCGCTGCTCATTGGTGAATGGCAGGGTAGGCCGTGCTACGCGATCGAAGCGGAGCAAATTCCTGCACATTTTATTGGTGAGCTCAGACCTGTGCGTAGCATCTTCGGTTCTGAGGGTGCAGAGGCGTTCGCGTTGGCGGGTCGTGCAACGCAGATGATTGACTGGCAAAAGAACCATCAGTTCTGTGGGCACTGCGGTAGCCCAACCGTAATGAAAACAACGGAATTTGCGATGGAGTGTCCCTCCTGTCGCTTAACTGCGTACCCAAGAATCTCGCCTGCAGTCATGGTGCTTGTTGAGCGTGGCAATGACTTATTGCTGGCGCGTAGTCCCCACTTCAAACCAGGTGTATTCAGCGCGTTAGCAGGGTTCGTTGAGCCAGGTGAAACCCTCGAGCAATGTGCTGTGCGTGAAGTGCGCGAAGAGGTGGGAATTGAGATCACGAACCTTCGCTACTTCAAGAGCCAGCCTTGGCCTTTCCCGAATTCGTTGATGATTGCTTACTTTGCTGATTATGCTGCTGGCACGATCACGCCAGATCCGACTGAGATTGAAGCTGCGGACTGGTTCTCGCGCGATGCTTTACCGCTGCTTCCTGATCCCGTCAGTATTGCACGGCAACTTATCGAGGCGGCGCTTCGTTAAGCGGCCGCCTGGGTAAGTTAGTACTGCTCAAAGATCCGTTGTATCTGGTCCCGATCTTCGGTGACGGTTAAGGCAAACGCAAGAAGAATACGTGCCTTTTGCGGATTTAAGTTTTCGGCTTGTATATAGCCCGCTGCACGCGATTTGCTTGGTGCAAAGGTACGCCCGGATCCCGCCCGAGATGAAATCACAACTTTAATGCCGCGCTGTGCGGCCTCTCGCATGACGAGGTCTTCTTGGGGGTTAAGCAATCCGGGTGCAAACGCGGCTGCAACGATTCCTTTGGCTCCGGCTTGCATAAAGGCTTTGATCGCTACACCGTCATCTCCGGCGTAACTGTAGGCGATATCGACACGAGGTAGTGTGTCCATGGAAAGTATGTCGAACTCAGTCGATGGGTTGTGACGGCGCATCGGCTTACGATAAAAAACGACGCGATCGCCATCGGCGTGCCCCAGTGCACCAAAGTCTGGAGATATAAAGGTCTGCAGGCGACCATTGGAATTCTTTGTGACTTCGCGCGCTGCATGAATTTCATCGTTCAGAGCAATGAGTACCCCCATTTCTCGGGCTTCAGGCGCGCTCGCAATGCGTACCGCATTAAATATATTGAGCCCCGCATCCGACGAAAGCGCACTGGCTGGGCGCTGCGAGCCCGTCAGTACCACAGGCAAATCAGTTTTTAAGGTTAGGCTAAGTGCGTAGGCAGTCTCTTCCATTGACGAAGTGCCGTGCAGAATAACGACGCCACTTAAATCCGGATGTTGGACTTGTAGGTCAGTGATTTTCTGCGCAAGTCTCTTCCACTCAGGAAAGCTCACAGCTGTTGAAAGCAGCGTGTCAAAGGGAACGGGAATGATATCTGCGACCGTTTTGCAATGATGGAACTTCTCTAACATCTGATTCGCATCAAGTCGAAGGCCAGTAGAGCTGTACTCGAACACATCCAACTCACCCACGGTGCTCATGGATGTGATTGTGCCACCCGTGCTGATTAATGCGATTTTAGGTTTATTGTTCATTTTCTTCTTATTGCCTCACCATGGTCCAAGTAATGTTTTTGTCACCTTTGAATTGCAACCGTCCATCGGGAAGAAGGGTGACAGTGATGGGATTGAATTTTCCGTTCTGATAGATTTGTTCACCTTCAAAGGTGTTTTTGCCTTTTGAGCTGAGATAAATGATTTCGTCACCAACTTTGAATTTCGCGCTGTTGGTTGCAGTTGCCGTGCCAACGCCACCTTTTAACTCGTAGCCGTATTTCCATTGTGGGCTGTGCCAACGTCCATCGATTGCATTGAGCGCTGCCGGGGCCGTTGCGCGTTGCATTGGATCAACCATGAGCGCAAATTCGGCGCCAGCTGATTCACATTGACGCACGACATATGGAACACCCTTGTCCATAATGTAGTAGGCACCGCAGTCACCAGAGCCTTGATAGTCGGCGTCTGAGGTTGTCAAGATACGAAAGGTATCGTTGCTAAGTTGTTCAAGCTTGGCTTTCAACGCCTGCACGGTTTTAGCGGCACTGGCTTTAGCCGCTGCATCCATCGACGACGCCTGCTCTTTTATCGCAGCCTGCATTGCATCGAAACGTTCCAGTAGTTCAGATTTTTTTACGCCGCCAGCATAGTGGGACAGACAACCTTCAAAGTTTCCTGTTGGGGCTTTATCCGTCCAACGGCAGATCTTCCCTTGATTGATGACATTCTTTTGTGTCACGATCAAAGTGGTGTCGCCCCCCTCCCAACGACCATTCCAAGACGGATTCAGTTGCTGAGCATTAATTGAGGTTACGATCAAGGAGAGTAAAGAGACGGCAAGTAATCTAAGCATGATTGAGGAGTTCCTTCGATTGAAAATTAAGAGCCCGTGAAGTTGGCGTTACGCTTTTCTTTCCAGGCCAGCGCGCCTTCTTTCATGTCTTGTGACTGCTCGGAGTGCAACACCGCTGCACGAATCGCAGCGTCGTCGAGCTCACCTCGGGCGATTAGATTGAGATGCTTCTTGATGCCGACTAATGCAATCGGAGCCATGCTTGCGAGTTGAGCGCTGAGTTCGTCTACACGCTCGTGAAGCTTATCGGCCGGTACGATCTCATTTAAGAAACCCATCGAAAGCATGTCAGGCGCGAGGACTTTTTCACAAGTCAGAAACAGACGCTTCGCATTATTCAGACCAAGGCGTGTGACGTACCGAACCATTCCACCTGGGTAAAAGTGCAAGCCTAATTTTGCTGCGGGCATAAACATATTGGCGTCTGGAACACCAATACGAAAATCGCACGCTAAGCTTAAATCTGTGCCACCACCGTAGACGCCACCATTGATTGCCGCGATCGTGACTGGGCGAGCACGTTCGACGATGTCGACGGTATCACCGAAGTACATCGACGACGGCGCTGCATCAGCAGCTAGCGACGAGATGTCGTAGCCGCTACAGAAATATTTACCATCCGCAATGAACTTGAGTACGAGTACGCGCGAGTTTGCGTTAACTGTTTCGATGTGTGCACGAATTGCATCCAGATCGGTAGGGCTTAAGCGATTGGCATATGCGGGATTGCGCAAGCGGATAGTGGCAACCGATCCGTCAATCCAAAGTTCTGGCGTAGTGGGTGTGGAAGTGGACGGTGGGACGGACATAGACGGTATTTCCTTTGCTGCGATAAATACGTTTCAGAACGCTACACAGTCCTGTATGCTCATAACGATAAAAAGATCTTGGGAGACAAGCTATGCGACACTTTATCGCACTTTTGACGTTGATTTTCTGCACAGGCGGCAATGTGCTTGCACAGCAAGCGACGTTCCCCAGCAAACCGCTGCGTATTGTTGTTCCAAACGCGGCAGGTGGGGGGACAGATGCCTTCGCCAGGGTAGTTGCTGCTAAGCTTGGTGAAGAGTTAGGCCAGTCAGTCATCGTTGAAAACAAGCCCGGTGCGCAGGGGGGAATCGGCACAGCATTTGGGGCTAAGTCGGCGCCAGATGGCTACACCATGACCTTAGCGTTTACGAGCACTTTCGCGGTCAATCCCTTTGTCCACAAAGATTTGGGCTATGACCCCTTAAGAGACTTTGCGGGTGTGGCGCTTGGAGT